>JAFGGM010000054.1 GCA_016930555.1 Candidatus Bathyarchaeum sp. | reverse complement strand
TGCTGGTTATGGTGTGTCTACCTGGACCAAAAACGTCGTAGGCTTTTCCATCACGGAAGAAAACAGCCCACTGATTCTCCTTAACGACAACTTGGCTACCAAATTTTAATGAAAGGTTAGGAAAACGGTAAGCTATGTCTCCAGAACGAGCTAAATCCCAAGCAACTTTCTCTATAACCGGCATTCCCTTATTGCTCCTATGCGTCTAAAGGTCTAAACTGTTTTTCTCTTTCATTCCATTTATCTTCGAAAGAAAGCAACAGCTTCTTCACATTTTTTACTTCGTCAGGCACTGTCTCCCAATTCTCTGCTTCAACCTCGCTGCTAGTTTTGTTTACAGATTCCTTCAAGGTCTCAAGTTCCTTACCAAGGTCACGATCATAATCGAAAACTCGAGCCAACTCATTTTCCCTTATATGCCCTTTTCTGTCTAAGAGACCCGCATAACCATAATCGGCATGTCGAACCTTCTCGGTGACTCGATCCATCACCTGAATAACCTTTTTGTAATCTCTGCTCTGGGCATGACCAGCATCCAAGGCTTCAAGATATAAATCCTCCCAAACATGACGCATGTCCCTTAGGTCCATGTAATAAAGATCCCTTTGCTTCGCATCTAATTCCCTCAAATCTTCTTTGGTTCCATAGCCTAAAGTAAAAAAGTTCTGAATCTTGGAAAGAATTCCCTGATCACTCTTCACTTTATCAATTGTGCTAGAGCTAGTTTCAGCAGTTTTTTCTTTCTTGGTTTTATCGTCATCACCGTCAACTGCGTCTTTTGCTGCGCCAGCTAAATCTTCAAGCTTTTTCTTTGCTTTATTAATAAATGACATATAAACCCTCAGAATTAATTCGTATGATTTACCTAAAAAAGATGTCGACTAAAACGTCTTTTCCTCAGACCTAATAGTTTTTTTAATTATCAACTTTCCCTTTAATCAAAGATGTCGTGATGAAACGCTTTTCTAATGCTTTAAAGATATAATTGAACCACAGTACTTACAGTTGACAGAAGTTTGCCCCCGATACACCTTTTCTTTATATGGAGCACCACAAACTGGACAACTGATAAGTTGAAGCGTCTCTTTTTCTTTTGCAACATCTGGAGCTGCAAGATCTAGCTCTTTTTCCGCTTGACCCGAAAGAACATAATTGTAGCTATTAATAGCCCAGTCCGCGTCCTGACTGGAAGTGTCAAATTTCATCTCAGGAAGGCCTGCTTCAGAAGCAAATTCAACAAAAAGACCTGCTCCCTTGAAAAAGCCCACCTTTCCCTGCGCCAATCTGACAACCATTCCAATAGGTTTCTCCACATTAGTTTCTCTAACAATCTTTTTCTCAGTCACAATAAAAAGTGTCTTTTTTAATGCAATTTCTTTCTCATGCTCAAAAACAAATCGATGATTGGTCAGAGTTATATAGCCTTCATGGTCATTATTCAAATCTTTAGCCTTAATTGCAAGAATAGGAGTCTCTCCCTCCTCCCAGGCAAAGGATGCCCCATTTACAATAGACAAAGTCCTCTCAGCACTTGTAAGGTCCTTATTAATTTCTTCATACGCTTTCTCTATAGAAGACAACTCAGAAACTACTGAATTCTGAACTTCCGAAAGGTTCAATCGCAACCCTGGAATTGCTGACTCAATATCTTGAAGATTATTCAAATTATAGCTTGAATCTCCCATTTTGCTCATGAGAGACTGTTGGAGATCTTGGGTGTGACTACGAATAATCTCAGCTTTTGTACTGACCTGATTTCGAAGTCCGGGGCTTAGACTAGCCCATGTTTCTGAGAGAGAGGCTTGCTTAGTCTCCAAATGAGTAAGCACACGATAGTTGCCTTGACGAATTCGAGAAATTCGCCCAGCCAAACCTTGGATTTGACTGTCAAGGTTGTCGATTCTGTTTGCAGCAAGATTTACTTGTTGATTAATGGATGAAATCTCTGAGGATAGCTGGTTCACCCGATTATCATAAGCCAATTTGCGATCGCGTCTATCTGCATAATTTCGCGATGCAGTTGGATTTACGTGAGATAGTGATCGTGTGACCATATGGGAAACTTCTTTTGATGGAAGAGACTCTCTACGCGTCATACGATTTGAAACTCGACTCGTGACAAGATTTGCCTCTTCTTGAGTTGCTCCAGCACTTCGTATACTATTAATCATTTTAATCCGATTGAATTCTTCGATACGACCATCCCGCTTAACTATTCTTATAGGTGGTCCACGACTCTGCAGCGTTCTTGTATCCTCAATCCTCGATATTCTTCGAGACCGTCTACGCTTATTAATGCCACTCATCAATAAACAACCATCTTATCAATCTCGAATTTATAGCAAATAACACTTTTGCACCCAAAAAACAATCACTAATAAAAATCAACAAAGGATGCAATCTGAACGCTCAACCTAAATTTGGTATTTCAATATGAATCACTATGCTAACTGAGTTTAATAATCACTTGATATATTACGTAGTATTCTTGTATAGTAGGAGTGCATCAAAATTTCGATATATAACCTCAGTTCAAGTAACAAACGTTATAACTATGTAATATCTATTTTAGGTTGGTAATTATTATGGCAAAAATAGTTGATGTTGAAGGAATTGGACCAACATACGCAAAAAAACTTGTTGACGCTGGAGTAGATACCACTGATAATCTTCTTGAGGTTGCTGGAACCAAAGAAGGGCGAAAAACGTTAGCAGAGAAGACAGGAATTTCAGAAAAAAACATTCTTGAATGGGTTAACCTTTCAGATCTAATGAGAATCAAAGGCGTAGGAGAAGAGTATTCTGATTTACTTGAAGAAGCTGGAGTAGACACTGTGGTTGAACTGGCGCGAAGAAATCCAGACAACCTATGTGCTAAGATGGCAGAAGTTAATGAAACAAAAAAACTGGTAAGAAGACCCCCAACACTAGATAACGTAAAAAGTTGGGTAGAAGAAGCAAAAACTCTTCCAAGAAAGGTAGAATATTAAACAACTTAAAAACCTCTTTTTCTTTTTTTAATTCTTCTTAATTATATAGCACGCAACCGATAAACCTAAGTCTTCGACAAATTCGGGATCTATAAGGCATCTACGGCTGCAACTGCCTTCTTCAACATTATTTCAACACTGGGAATTTCATCAAGCATAACTAGAGTAACGGATGATGGTGACTCTGCAGCTTCTACACCACCACCATCTAGATTCATACTCTTCTTCATGTTTCTAATTGCCGTCTCAGATTTTCCAAAAATTTCAGCAATATCCCCAATAGACTTGCCAGCAGCCACTTGCTGCCACAGCCTTCACAAATTACTTTTGATTACACATCATTAGTCACCAACCCAAAAAAGGGAGAGGTTGAGCCAAACACCCCCTAAATGTCCAATGATAAAAAGTATAAATTATCGCTTAAGCACAAGATAACCTCGAGCTACCAATGCTTCACAAGTTAAGGAAATATTCGGGGTTGTTTGGGTTGGGTAAGCGTAAGTGTGTCTGTTGTGGTGCCGAATTGAGCGATGAGGATGTTATGAAGATATTTCTTGAGGATGGGTCTTGTGAAGTGTTTCCTTTGGATACTTGCCCAGAATGCTTCACAAAAGCGTTGGCAAAAAAAGCGCACCGTTAAACAAAGAGTTTTAAATCGGTGAACTGCAACACAATAAAGAATTACTGGAGTGGTAAAAAACGAAAGTTGAATTCGAAACAGCCAAGTCACTCCACAAAAAATGGCTAGATTACACCAAAAAACACAACGTCGACAATGATATCAAAGCAGTATACAGGCTACTTGATTCTTCCCAGATTGCACGAAGCGACGAAGAAATATTGGACATACTTTACGATGCAGCCCTAGCTGTTTTGGATTCGACACCACAACTAGATAGTGAACTGAAAACTCGTGCCCTCTACAGCTTTTCATGCAACCTTTGCACATGCGAAGAATGCCAAAAAGAAGCTGGAGCTCACATCAATAGGAAAGGGCAGATTCGAATATCAAAAAAATACTTTGATGCTACACTGATTCAGGAGGCGCCTCCTCCAATGGGACTTCTTGAAATAATGTATACAATAGTCCATCAACTGTTGCAAGGCATTTTCCCAGAACTTGACGAAACAGTCATCAACAAAAAAACAGATGAAGCATGGAAGACCGGCATCACCGAATTAGTAAACGAAAAATAAATGACGTTCCTGTCCAGCGCTGGAATTGCCCATAATCCTTATTTGCCACACGAGGCATGGTGCAATAATTCAAGAGGAAAAAATTATATGGGAAACTTATCTGTCGCAGTTCTCGGCAAGCTGGGCTACAGCAGCGCCTTAGCCAAAAAAGGGCACATCATCAGACATCACCCTCTACAACCTCAAGAAGGGCGAAAGTAACATAACATTCATAGAGCCCACACGTTACCCAGACCGAATGGCACCACTGTTCTATGTCTGCTCTTTAGCCAAAAAAGCCATCGTAGTTGTAGACGAATTAAGCGCCCAATTAGGAGAGATGCTTGTGATGCTCCAGTGTTGCGGAATAAGCAGTGGTTACTTCGTCCTCAAAAACTACATAACTCCAGAAAAACTTCAGCCCCTCCTGAAGGGCACAATTTTGGAGAACTACAAATTTGTTGTCGATGAAACAACTATACTAAGAGAGGAACTCTTAGTTGAAGCAACAAAAACAGGAACACCAAAAACAAAAAACAATACAGGAACAGTACCAGTTGACCACGCCTTCAATGTAAAAGGTATAGGTACTGTAATATTGGGTGTAGTAGCAGACGGAATAGTCCAAAAACATGACAAGATGAATGTTTTTCCTGGAACAAAAACGACACAAATTCGTTCTATCCAAAAGAACGACAACGAATTTAACTCTGCAGAAGAAGGCGACAGGGTAGGATTAGCCCTTAAAAACATCAAAGTAGACGACGTAGATAGGGGCACAGTATTAACAAACGACACTACATGCAAAGCATCCAACAAAATTCAGTCCCCAGCATCCCTAATCAAATACTGGTCTACACCCATAATGGATGGAATGGTGCTCCACTTAGGTCATTGGATGCAAGTTCTCAAATGCAAAGTCGAAGCAGTCAATGAGGGGAGCGACTGGCGCAAACCCAAATTAACACTGAGTTTAGAGAAAGAAATTGTTCATTACCCTAACGATAGGGCTATTTTGATGTATCTAGAAGGCGGAAAACTACGAGTAATAGGCACAATAGAACTGCCCTAAACTGTTATTGTCGAGCTTGAAGACGTTTCCGATAGAGCATAACCGCCATCAGCGTTGCTGACAGGAACAGGGGCACAAGCATCCATGCCTGAAACTCGGGAATAACCTGAGAACCTACTATTTCGATTGTATGACTACTGTGAATGTAAGGGATTTCAAACTTGTAATATGCTCCCTCATATATTATGGTATATTTTTCACCTTCCTCTAGATTATAGCCATCCAAACTCAAAGAGAAACTACCCGAAAGCAAACCTTCAGGAACCCAAACACCGCAGTGTCCTGAGGTTCCGCTCAACCCGCTTACATCCAAGCTAATCTTTTTCTCTGTTTGATTGAATTCGAACCCTAATAGGGTTGAGCTGCTGTCCACCTTCACCTGATATTCGTCGCTGTCAATGAAGGGACAGAATTCATGTTGTAGACCAACTCTTTGAAAATGAATGTTCAAAGTTTCTACCGAGTTGTCAACATCTTCTGAGCCTTTGATTTCCCATTTAAGAATTAAGCCTGTCGACTTTTCCCAGTAATAATCTGCAGAATAGTTTCCATATTCGTTCACGTAGCCTAGATGACATGCTTCTACAGGCTCACCCAAATACATCAGGGAAACAGTATCATTAGCCACAGGGGCACCTTCGGTAGTAGAGTAACTATTCAGCCAATCAGGATACAACAAGTCACCTGAACCAACGTTCGCGGAAATAACAACAAAATTTCCAGTGCCATTTCCATCGCTCAAATCCACCCACGACGCGCCTCCCTCAGTGGTTTCATTAAGAAAATCCCTATAAAACTGAAAAGTCACATTGGTTCCACTAACCTGCATAATAGTGATCTGCTCAGTGTATGCAACAGTATAGGGCATGGTCTCAGTTAAGGTACCGTTGCTATCTCTTGCAGTTCCACTTAGTGCGTAAGTGTAGTCAGCGGTCTTTCCGGTAACTACGCCAACGCTTCCTTCTGCTGAAGTAAATTGTACACTTGAAAATAGTAAGTTAACAAGAAGGAGAAATAATGGAAACATGATTTTTCGGTTCAAAGCAAATCACATCAACGTTGCTAGTGATTTCTGTACGTAAAGTCTATTATAGCTATTAAGGTTACTATAACACACCCAAATAATGCAAGAAGAATCAAAAACGAGGGCGACCATGACTGTAGACTGCATAAGTGTCTACTACGTAACTTTCTGGTCATAGAGTGAAGAGGGAAAAAACCGAAAGAAACTTTCATGTATTATCGAAAAAAAGAACAAGACGTTAAAAAATCATCAATTCTCCAAACCTATCGGGTTATGACCGTACTTATTAACCTTCTTTTTGGCGTTTTCAGGATAGAAACTTTGATCTGATTGATCTCCTCATTGGTTCGAAATGCCTCCACCAGTTTTCTGATTTTTTCTGCTTCTCCTTTCACCACAATCACTTCTATGCAGTAGTCTTCTTCTATGTGGGCGTGAAGAAATGTTGAGATGATGTTTCCGAAGCTGTGCTGGATTTCAGATATCTGACCTTTTCTTGCCCCTCGTTCGTATATTATTGTTATGGATGCAGCGATTTGGCCCTTAAGTTCCCTGAGGCTTTTGCTTTCCCTGATGAAGGCACGTAGAGCCTGCCTAACTATCTCTGAACGGTTGGCGAAGCCCTGTTCCTTAATGGAATTTTCGACATATTGTAGGAGTTTTTCTGGAACTGAAACACTTATGACTGTCATGTCAGGCACCAAGTTATTAAAATCTACGCCCTTACTTAAATATAATTTATTAAAATCTTGCAAAAGTTTAATAAATTTCTTTGTTGTATGCATCCAATAACAAAAAGGTAAAGCACCATGAACACGCGACAACAGATCTTTGTAATAGCAATAATCATAATCATCTTGATTGCAGCATCAGCCACTGTTTTCCATGCATTCCAAAACAACACAGAAGAAAACAAATTGAAGGTTGTAGCTAGCTTCTATCCCCTCGCTTTTTTCACCCAAGAAATTGGCGGAGAAAAAGTGACAGTGAAGCAGCTTATACCAGACAACACTGAAGTACACAATTGGCAACCGTCATCCGCTGACCTTTTAGCCGTAGAAGATGCTGACGTGATTATTTATAATGGTGCATCTCTTGACCATTGGTTCGAGGATGACATACTGCAGGTAATTGATTCAAGTGGCAAAGTCATTGTAGAGACCACTGAGGGATTACAGCTTCTTGAAACAGGACAGGAAACTGACGAACATGAGCATGAACACGAAGGAAACTATGACCCCCATACTTGGCTAAGTCCATTCATAGCGAAGCAGCAAGCTAAGAATATATACCAGGCTATAGTCCGGAAAGACCCAAACAATGAGGGCTACTATAATGAGCGTTGGCAGACCCTGAAGGCTCGGTTCGAGGAATTGGACAACGATTACTTGACTGAACTCTCATTTAAGAGTAAAGATGAAGTTTTTGTTTCCCACTCTGCCTTCGGGTACCTTGCTGATAGGTACGGCTTTGAACAGCATGGAGTTATAGGCATCTCCGCTGATGAGCAGCCAAGTACCCAAGTTTACACGAACATAGTTGAGATGATGTTGGAGCATGAGATATATGTGGTGTATGTGGACCCTGTTTACGCAGACGAATACGCACAAACCCTCAAAAATGAACTGCAACGGCTTTCGGGTCAGAACGTCCAGATTTTGGAGCTCTATCTTATGCTCGGCAAAATGAACAGCTTAGATTACTTTGGGCAACAGGAAAAAAACTTGGAAAACCTGAAAATAGGACTGAAAGCCCAACTATAATAAGAAAAAGGTAAATTGTATATCAGAACATAGTCAGTTGGGCGCCATGAAAGAGAAATCTCCAATATTAGAAGTCTCAGACCTTCAGGTTAATAGGTCAAATTCTGTAGTTATCGAACATGCCAATTTCACGATTCATAGAGGGGACTACGTTGGATTGGTCGGTCCCAATGGAGGAGGCAAAACCACCCTTATTTTAGCCATCCTGAACATTATTCCAAGAACAAAAGGAATTATCCGCCTTTTTGGTCAAGACATAAAATCCTTTTCTGATTGGGAAAAGGTTGCATACGTTTCTCAGAATGCCATCAATTTTGATCCTCAGTTTCCGTTGTCTGTTAGAGAGTTGGTAGCATTGGGGAGAGTGAACAGAAGCAATCTGGGAAGAACATTGAAGAGGGCAGACTGGAAGGCCGTGGATGATATTCTCGAGTTCATGGGAATTTCTGATGTTGCAGATAGGAGAATTGGGCAACTGTCAGGAGGACAGAAACAGCGGGTATTCGTCGCTAAATCATTGGTTAGGAAGCCTGAAATTATTTTGTTAGATGAGCCCATAGTTGGCGTGGATGCTGAAACTCAGGAGAAGTTTTACAAGAAGCTTAGTGACCTTAATATTGAAAAGGGAATTACTATTCTGCTGGTAACCCATGACCTGACTGCTGTGTTCTGTAGAATGTCCAAGGTTATGTGTGTAAACCGTTTAGTTAACGTGTCCGAAATAACAGAATCACTAAAACCTGAAGAAGTTCTAAGGGAGGCGTACGGTGACCACTTCCATTTTGTCTTCCACAAACATGAATGCAAGCGGGTTTTCAAAGATGAATGAACTAATTGATGTTTTCAGGCTTTTTGGTTTCCAGTTCTTTCAGAACGCACTATTAGGCGGAACCATAACGGCCTTGGCTTGCGCCTGGGTTGGACTTTTTCTGATTCTGCGGAAGGAAGCTATGATTGGTGATGGCATCGCGCATACTGCCTTTGGAGGGATTGCTTTGGGGTTATTTCTGGGAATCAATCCGCTTTTGACTTCCTTGCTGGTTTCGGTTCTGGCGGTTTTAGGTATTTCTTACATGAGACAGAAGGGGTTGGCTCAGTCCGACTCCGCAATAGCCGTAATGCTTGCTGTTGGCTTCTCCACAGGCTTAATAATCATAAGTTTGGCGGGTGGATTCAATGTTGAACTTTTCAGTTTTCTTTTCGGCTCAATTCTGACAATAGACCAAACCGACCTCATCATAGTGTCGATTCTTGGAGTATCAACACTAATTATTCTCGGAATCTTCTACAAGGAGCTTCTGTCTATCACATTTGACGAGGAAGGCGCCAGATTGATGGGAATTCCTGTCAGGTTACTATCTTTAGCCTTCAATTTGCTTGTTGCAATAACGATTGTACTTTCGATAAAGGTGATCGGGGTGATTCTTGTGGTTGCCCTATTGGTGTTGCCTGCTCTCTCTGCCCTTCAACTGAATCTTTCCTTCAAAGGAACCACCTTGGCTGCCATAATCTTCGGAATACTAAGCATGACCACGGGCATACTGCTCTCAGCAATCTACAACGTGGCAACAAGCGGAGTCATAGTCTTCACAGCAGCAGCAATATTCCTCTTCACAGCAACATACAGAAAACTAGAATAACAAAACATTGACCAAACTTGCTCAAAGCACAGGTTAAATTGTTATTTCGCCTTTTTCATTTTGGAGCAGCAAGGAAGCCTCTTGAGGGCTGATTTGGTATGCAACGACTTTTTTCCAGAGATTGAACAAACTTAAAGTGGTCAAGAATGATACTTTATGTGCTTCAAAAAACAATTTCATAGGAAAATCGACCTGCTCTTTGCCTGCTCGTTCATTTAGGGGTAGGTTCCTGTATGTGTTAACAATAAAGATGACTTTCTCGTTTCTGTTTGGTTTTTCCACGAACTTTGCCACCTGATTAACTGCTGGGTTTTGTGCTTCAACTTTTCCGTTAATTGAAGTCGTTTTTACTACAATGTTGCTCTTCAAAGCTATCAGGTCCAAATCGGCATTGGGAAGAGTTTGTATACCCAAGTCTTCCAGCATCAACTGAATGGCTTTTAAGAAATTTTTTGGATCTAACGAAAACAAGTTACGGTACTCGTCAGGGGTAATATTGCGGTTCCATTGATCTTCAGCTTGGAGCAGCTCTGGAATTTCTACGTAAGCCAACCATGGAAAATCTGTTGGTTCTTCTTTTTTGGTTAAACCAACCAAAAGTTCGATGGCTTCAGAGGGGCTGATTGTTGTTGCTTTTGGCAGGAAATGGATTTTTCCTCGATCATTTATTGTAAGGGTGGCGGCGATAGCATTCTGACGTTTATTAACGGCGATAGGTTCAAAACTGTAGTTAGTTGTATCTTCCCAGAACAGTTCACTATACCATCTTTCAACAGTCTTCATATACACAGAGAACCGTTCATCACAAAGCTTCTTTGACTTGCCCAACAGCATAGGATTTATCCTAAATTTTTCAGGATACGGAATCCACGCATAGTTCAAAGGAATCCTCTTGAAAGGAACCCTGAAACGTTTGTCCAGTATGCAAAAAATTTCCTTATAGTCTCTAATGAAAATGCGAACAGTCCTTTTCAACACACCAATATTGTTAAAGAGAGTTCGAGGATAATCCTTCGGAAACGAAGAAAGGTCAATAATCAGAGCATCATAGGCTTCCAGGTCATGAAAAGGCTGCGTCCACGCAATACTATCCACTTTATCGGGAGATGCAGACCCTATGACAAGCAATCTAGTCACGAATTGTTTAGCCCCTTCAAGAGTTCTTACCCTGAATACAATGTCTTAATTATTAAAAATTTGGAGAACAAAAAAAACATAATAGCCCAAAGTCAGTAGTCAAATCGACTTTTCAGGGAAAAATCCTTTCCACCTTTACAATTGCTTTACTCACGCCAGCAAGAGGAGGCAAAAGATGTGACAATGTTTGTTCTGCTGTACATCGTCTAATTATTCTCTTAGAACTAATTTGAAACCAACCTTTTTTATCTCTTTGAAAAGACTGTAGCACCTTGCCCTCGCCATTAAGAAATTTAATTATACATTCATCATTACGCATAAACTAACCAACCACAACTCCACTTTCGCTAGCACGCAAATATGAGTAACTTAGAATTAAAAGTTAGCATCGAGAATCAAATATTAACTCTTAAAGGGTAAACCAAAAGTTCTAAACTTGTAAAGAAAACAATGTAATCAAATAGTAACATGTGAAGAAAATGAGTTGTGCGGCGTGCCTGAGCCGCAGATGTTTACACTTTTACTCTGAAGTCTTCCTTGACAACATTGAGCACAACGTTTGTGACTGTTCTGCTTACATGGGGCATCTTCAGTGCTGATTTGATGAAGCTATTCAATGTAGTTCTGTCCTTGAAACGAGCAACCACAGCCACGTCATAGTCTCCGGTGATGTCATAAATGCATATAACCTCATCCAACTTGGCTAGAGCCTTTTCAACGTCGGGAAGAAATCGTCCCTCAGCCTCAATAAGTATTAAGGCAGTTAGGCCGTAACCAAGTTTAGCGGAATCCAGCAATATGGTGTAACCCTTCAGGATTCCTTTGTCCTCCAAGTTTTTTACGCGGTTGTATGCTGTTCCAACTGCTATTCCTAGGCTCTCAGCTATTTTGTTGAAGCTTTTTCGGGCATCATCTTGTAGTAGGCGTATGATTTTTTGGTCTATTTCGTCCACTTTATGTGGTGATTCGCTATTCAGTTTAGTATTTCCTCCTTTTATTGAATAATTGGTCATAACAAATTTTAGGTTTTTGTCTTAACATGAATACTTGTTCATTAACAGAAGATGTATATAAGCTTTCCTTCAACATGTTAGAAACATTTATATACAAACTTGTAATATTCTCAAGTTAAGTTGAATGAATGGTGAATAACATGGAGGCTATTACAAAAGCCAGAGAAACACTAAAGAAAAACAAAATCAGGTGGGTACACACAGCCTTCGTAGACATCCGAGGTCTGATGCAGGACGTAGTGCTACCCGCAAGACACTACACGGAGGGACAAGCACTAACCGCAGGCATCGGTTTTGACGGATCATCAGTACGGGGATTCAAAACCATCGAAGAATCAGACATGATCCTCAAACCAAACCCTGACACACTAGCAATTATACCATGGACAACCGACGATATGCAGAAAAGTGCTATAATCCTAGGAGACGTCTATGAAGCCTATGGAGGCACAGAAGCTTCTGACGTAGACCCAAGAGGATACGTAGCTAAAAGAGCGGTCCAAGCAGCAGCAGACATGGGATACACAGGTTTTTTCGGTCCAGAACTAGAATACTTCGTCTTCAGCTCTATTGATCCAACAAACCTTGTCTGGGACATGTGGGTTAGCCCGAAAGGTGGTGCAGGAGACTCATGGGGAGCGCCCCGAGTTGTACCAAAATCGCCAGAAACCACTCCAGGGGCTCATATATTAAGGCCAAAAGAAGCATACTTCAGACCGCCACCAGAAGACACAACTGTTGAGTACCGAAACGAAGTTGCTACACTGCTAGAAGAAAACTTTGACACAGAAATCGAAATGCACCACCACGAAGTCGCCACTGCAGGACAAATTGAAATCGACTTCAAATATGGCGAATTGGTGAAAACCGCTGACCGAACACTCTACTACAAGTTCGTAGCCAAAAACATCGCAAAGAAGCATGGATTGATTGCAACTTTCATGCCTAAACCAGTTTACCTTGACAATGCCAGCGGCATGCACGTTCACGCATCCCTGTGGAAGGGAAAGACGAATGCGATGTATGATGAAGCTGACGAATATGCCGAAATGAGTCAGACAGGCAGATACTTCATTGGAGGATTGTTAGAACACGCTAGAGCCATAACCGCAATAAACTGCCCAACAGTAAACTCCTACAAGAGACTTGTACCAGGTTTTGAAGCACCCATTTTCATAATGTGGTCCCGCCGCAACCGGTCAGCTATGGTACGTGTTCCTGTATACTTTAAAGGTCCAGAACATGCTGCAGCCAAACGAGCTGAGTTACGTGCTGCTGATCCATCATGTAACTCGTACCTATCACTTGCGTGTATACTCATGGCTGGACTTGATGGAATAAAGAATAAAATTGATCCAGGAGACCCAATTGACGAAGACGTTTACGAGTTGAGCTCTGAAAGAAGACGTGCATTAGGCATCAAAGAGTTGCCTACAACATTGAGGGATGCTCTAGAGTCTATGCAGAGCGATGAGGTTGTTCATAAGGCACTTGGCAGTCACATATTCGATGCCTTCATTGACTACAAGACCAAAGACTGGAACCAGTACTGCCTCTATGTCACTCCGTGGGAAATAATGAAATATCTAGACTATTAAACTGTAAAATATGGAGAGGTGAATAAGCATGAAAGCATACCTGCTAATTGAAACTCGACCTGGAACATCTGAAGATGTAGTTAAAGCCATCCGAATGCGGTTCGAAAACGTTCTACATGCCGACTCTGTGTACGGCAGACATGACGTCATAGTTGTCTTAGAAGCTCCAGACTTAGAAACACTTAATGAGTTCGTATACAAAGTAATCGAGAAGGACCCCAACATCGTCCACACCGAAACTGCAATCACGCTCTTCTAGAGAGGAGAGAAACACAATGGCTACAAAAGATCTCCGCAGCAAAAAAATCAGAGCCTTCGTACTCTTGACTATGAGACCTGGAACATCAGAGGAGATCGTACAATCCAGAAAGATAAAGGGCGTAACGCTGGCCAATTCTGTTCTGGGAAGATTCGATGCAATAGCAATAATAGAAGCAGACAATTCCGAGCAATTGACACATATTATCTACGAGATGATTGAGGCACATCCCAGCGTAGTTCGCACAGAAACTTTACTATCGATGTTCATTCCTTAGCTAATACCAACTGCACGAAACAATATCAAACAGAAAGTAACATAATCGGGTCAATTATCGACCCGACAACCAACCTTTTTTATTACTCAATTATTCTTGAAAACGGCAGATTTTTTAAGCTGTCCAGTATGAAAAAATTTTTAGTCCGTTAATTTCCAGATTTGTTTTAAGAAAGTTTATTATATCTTGGTCTGTGAGGAAATGGTTTCCTTTGCTGTCAGTACGGACGGATATTCTTGTTCTTCTCATTTTATCGCCTTTAGCTGTATCAGTGAATATATACTGACCACCAGCAAAAGGTAAGATAAGTTTTAGTCCAGTGTGGTTTCTAGCTGGAACACTCTGGGCGATAACATAAACAACAGTTTTTGCATTCTTTTCGTGGGCTAACTCCTTGAATTGTTGCCATGTTTTTACTCGAAGCGTTTCTGGCATGTCTTTATCTCTCTTCTAGGTCAAGTTTGTGATTTGCTAGGTCTTAATTATTGCTTTCTTTTCTTGTACGCATTTTGTAGGGGTATAGAAAGGTTTTTGTTTAACTAAAATCTCACAATCTCCTCCATAAATGGAGTGTACCAAAGTTCCCATGTTTCTAACAGCAGACAACTCAACAGTAAATGAAGGATTTTGGACCAAAATATTTGGTCAATTAACACCAACAGAAGAGTTGCTACTTGATTTTGGTATATTAATAATTATACTTGTTGTTGCTTTTATTCTTGACAAGGTTCTTCGCAGGTCAATAGGCAAGTATGGAAAACGGGTAAATATGGAGCCTCATGCAATCAACATTCTGAAGTTGGTTGTTAGATTGCTTGTCGCTACAGGCGCCTTAATTTCGGTTTTGGTTCTATTCAATGTGCCTACTGATTTGTTTCTTGCAGGTGGAGCTTTAACAGGAACAGCCATAGGCTTTGCATCAACTCAAACATTAGGTAACTTCCTGGCGGGTTTTTACATCATGATTTCCAGACCGTTCATGGTTAGGGACTACGTGAAAATAGGAGATGTTGAGGGCGAAGTTAAAGAGATAACCATCAATTACACCAAAATCTACACGCCAACATACAACATCACAGAGATACCCAACAAGAAAGTGTTAGATAGCATCATAATCAACTACTCTGGAAGGAAGAATTTAATCGACTACTCCTTCAAAATGGGATTTCCACATCTAGACCACAGAACAAACAAACAGATGATTGAAGACTGTATTAAGCCAACAATTAACAAATTCTACGAAAAATACAAGGATATTCTACCAAAGAAGCCTGAGGCAAGTATGCTAAGCATGGACAGGCTTGGGCGAGAGATTAGCATTAGAATGTTCTTCCCAGAAGGAAGAATAAATGTTTTCTATGATTTGCAGCCAGAGCTGATGAGGGACATAGTACATTGCTGGGACAAATTCAAAGCAAACAAGTGCGACGAAAACTGCTTATCTTAACATAGTTTCTCAGTTAGGCAACCACTTGGGCACAATTTACAACTCAACTGAAACCGTTTCTATGAGCCCTTGACCAGCTAAAAACCTTAATTTAATCCGTCACGATTTTCCTTAAACATCGCAAGAGTTATGAAGCCCTTTTCAGGCAGAATAACAAACTAGAAGCTGGAGAAGAATGCCATTGAATAAATTTGATGTTATAGTTGTAGGCGCTGGAACAGGAGGCTGCTTGACAGCCAAAACTGTTGCCAAAGCGGGACTTAAAGTCTGCATGATCGATCAGAAGCCAGAGCAGAAGATAGGAGACAAAGTCTGTGGGGACGCCATAGGAAAGCATCATTTTGATAACATAAAGCTGGCTCCTCCCTCAGGAAAGGAACTGGAGCAAAAAATAGACGGAATTAAAGTTTATTCACCTGACATGGAAACCATCGTCACTGTTCAGGGGGAGGGCGTCCACGGATATCTAGTTAATCGTCAACTTTTTGGTCAAAGACTATTGAAAGAAGCAAAAGATACGGGAGCAACCCTGATGGACTCCATCATGGTAACAAATCCAATCATAAACGACGATTTTGTCGCTGGCGTCTCAGTTAAGGACACAGTAACTGGCGAAAAGAATGAAATACGTGCTCAGGTAGTTGTGGATGCAAGTGGACATTCAGCAGTTTTAAGAAAAAAGCTTCCTCCAGAATTTGGCATAGAAGCAGAAGTTGCAGATGAGGATGTGGAGATTTGTTACCGCGAAATCCGCGAAGTAAAAGAGCAGATTTCGGAGCCTGGATACTGTAAAATCTACCTTGATCTGCAGCGGTTTCCAGGAGGGTACTGCTGGATTTTTCCCAAAAACTCAAACATAGTTAATGCAGGTTTAGGTGTAGCCATGACCAAAGGTTTCCCTAATCCGAAGCAACTGTATCATGAATATGTTTTATCTATGACGCTTTTTAAAGATTCACAGCTGTTAACTGGCGGGGGAGGTCTTGTTCCTACCCGAAGACCCATAAGTCCCATGGTAGCAAACGGAATCATAATTATTGGCGATGCTGCTTGCCAAGTTAATCCGATTCACGGGGGTGGAATAGGTTCCTCGATGATGGGGGGAGTAAAAGCTGCAGAAGTCATCGTAGGCGCCTTGGAGAAGGGGGATGTGAGCAGAGAGGTTCTTTGGCCATACACTGGCATGTTCATGGAATTTTATGGCGCAAAACAGGCTGGGTTGGACGTTTTCCGTATGCTTCTTCAACGGTTGACCAACAAGGAAATGAATTATGGAATGCAGCACCACCTGATCACTGACGATGACTTACTTAAGGCAAGCATGGGCGAAGACCTGAAACTGAATATAACTGAGAAAACTAGCAGACTCTTCAAAGGAGTTGGATGTTTGTCTCTTCTAAGAAAGTTGAATACCACCGCTAAACTCATGACAGAAACCAAGGAACTGCATAGGAATTATCCACCTTCACCTGAAGGACTTGCAGAGTGGGAAGAAAAGACCAGACAGATAGTTGAGAAAGCAAAGAATATGTGAACTGAAAAGCGAACAGTAGAGTGCATAGAAGTTGCGGTTGGCAGCATTAATTACTGGGGGAAAGGATTCGATTCTTGCTCTTTATCAAGCCCAGCAGATAGGGCACACCATAGAAATCTTAGCTACCATGCTTCCCAAACGCTCTGATAGCTACATGTTCCATGTTCCCAACATTCATTTGACAGACTATATAGCTAGGACGCTTGAGATTCCGTTGGTTAAAGCTGAAACCTCTGGAATAAAAGAGAAGGAACTTGAAGACCTCAAGAAATTGCTTGCGTCCCTTGACGTGGATGGAGTAGTAACTGGAGCGGTGCAGTCTACATACCAGAAAGAACGAATCGACCGATTATGCGATGAGTTGGGACTCAAGTCTATTGCTCCCCTTTGGCATCAAGACGCGCTGGAAATAATGAAAGATTTGATTCGCCTCAAATTCAGGGTCATACTGGTTGGAGTGTATGCTTACGGTTTGGATCAAACGTGGCTGGGGCGAGAAATAAACACAGAAACACTAGAGAAGCTTGTGGAACTCCACGAAAAATATCAGATTAGTTTGGTGGGCGAAGGGGGAGAATATGAGTCACTAGTTCTGGATGCTCCAATCTACAAAAAACGCCTCCAAATAGTAGACTCTGAAACAAGCTATGAAAACAACAGTGGAGTCCTCACAATCAAAGAAGTTAAGCTTGTGAACAAAGCTTGAAAAAGGTTTATTCCAAGTGAAGTGGCAATGTCTCCACTATTCTCCCGCAATCCGAAATCTAACTTCTGATTTCTACTTTCCCCAATAATCTATTGTTAAATCTATGCTATAAAGAGCTATGGTGCATAATTCTAGAACTAATTAGAATTTGTTTTTCATAGTTATGGAATTAGAATTTAACTCCCAAACCCAAATGTGTACTATCAAATTTTTAATTCGTTTGCGTGGGGTTCTGGGCAGATTACAAAAGATTTTGATGAAAGTAATACGTCATAAAAATTAAATCCATACCCAATTCTAGTTGATTATGAGCACGCGCTCAGTTGTGTTTATTCAATTGAAGAATATATCAGGGTGGAAAAAAGCCATAACCATAATAGTGTTTTTTAACGTCTTGATATTTGTTATTGACCTAATTGCAGTAGTTCTTTATGGCACTCAAATCAGGTTAACTGCAGCATGGATTTTTGGAAATGAAGAAAAAACAACTTTAAGTTCCTTATTGTTTATCGAAGGGGCTTTGATAATTGGAACCGGTGCCATGCTTGCGGGCGGATATGCAGAAGGCAGAATTCAATCAGCAAAAGCTCCTTCTACAGCTTATGTTACCGAAAAACTGTCAAAGCAACGAACAGAATTTCGTGAAAACCAAATTTCAACAGGACTTCTGCTTATGTTTACGGGATTACCACTTGTAATTATCTCAATCTTATCCGCTGTTGTCTAATCATGATAAAAGCATTAGTACAATCCGGATTCGAATATGTTACAACAACAATAGACGGTTTAATGTTATTCAGAAAAAAATAGAGAAGCCCCCGAAAGTACACATAAAAGTCCCAAAGTGTGCGGAAAAGGTTTATTAACTGTCTTTGTTTCTTTTGCTACAAGTTCCTATGGGATGTGACCCTACATAGGGTTGAACCGAACGAATGAGAGGAATGAAATATGGCATACAAGTATATTGCAAAGGCGTGGAAAAAGCCGAATGAATCCTTTGTCAAGGAGCTAATGTGGCATAGAGCCATAACTTGGCGCAAACAAGACTCTATTGTAAGAATCGAAAGACCAACCCGACTGGACAGAGCAAGAAACCTTGGCTACAAAGCCAAACAGGGCATTGTTTTGGCTCGGGTGCGGGTCAGACGTTCTGGCTTCAGAAAAACAAGACCAACTGGCGGACGCAGACAGAAACGGTTGGGAGTAAACAAAATCAAACTTTCCAAAAACATGAGATTAATCGCTGAGGAGCGGGCAGCCAGAAAGTTCCCGAACTTGGAAGTTCTAAACTCATATTGGGTTTGGGAAGATGGCCGCTTCAAATGGTACGAAATCATTTTGGTTGACCCAGCAATTCTTCCTGATCATCCAATAGCAGACCAGACAGGACGAGCATTCCGTGGAATAACTAGCGCAGGCAGAGAAGTGCGGGGACTCCGCAACAGAGGATTGGGAGCAGAGAAATTCCGACCAAGCCGCAATGCAGTTATGAAAAGAAGAATCAAGCAGTAGTCTCTGTTTATTGGAGGCACTCAACAACCATTCTTTCCTTTTTGTTTGCTTATGTTGTGTTTGAGATAGCTATATCAAGTTGTGTGTAATAGAGTTCAGAAAGAGTGTGAGGTAGGTTTTGTCTCAGCTGCCTATAGCTTATGTTGATTTTCGTTTCTGTGCCCACGCCACAGAAGACTTGGATAAGGTATTGGAGGCAGTTCAGAATATTTTGCCAAATGAATATCTTGAAGAGATAGTCTTTAATCGAAGCAGCTTAGAGGGTCATTACGGCAACCCCATAACCTTCTTCGAAACTAGAATCAAAGACAAAAAAATAATCAAATCTCTGGTTGAACATCTTGCAGCCAACCTCAGCGTTTTGGATAAGGATGAACTGGAGAGAACAATACATCTTTGCACAGAGAAGGGCAGTTTATACATCAGACTTGACAAACAGGCTGCCTTCAAAAGTAAGACTAAACTTGTCACGTCTGACCCTATTCGCATACGCATAAGATTCAGGAAATCCAAAATCGAAGACGTGATAGCGGTTTGCAAAGAAATTGGGATGATAACATGAGACGGTTCGCTGACCTGAATCTTAGGGCACCAATAGAAGACATGAACAAAACAGAGAATATGTTCAGGAAAGCCTCGGAGCTAGGTTATGGTCTAGTTGCCATACCTCTCCCATCTGAAGTTACCAAAGAACAGATCAGTCAGCTCAAACGACTCTGTAGTAAAGAAGAACTGGATTTTGCTGCAAGAGTGACGTTTGCTCCCAGAAACTCTGATGAGCTTCTTCAGAGTCTACGGCGTTACCGAAGAAGATTTGAGGTCATAGCCGTAAGATGTGACACAAAGGATGTTGCTAGGCAGGCAGCCAAGGACAGGCGAGTGGATTTGCTGCAGTTTTCGGTTACAAGCCTCCGCAAAAGATTTTTTGATGAAGCAGAAGCCGAGCTTGCATCACAGGCTCTTGCATCCCTGGAAATTGAATTGGCTCCCCTTTTGCAGTTAACAAGTATTTCTAGAGTTCGCCTTCTGTCCCGCCTAAGAAGGGAAGTGGCGATGGCAACACGATTTAAGGTGCCAGTTACAGTTGTTAGTGGCGCCACAGAGAGATTGCTCATGAGAGGAGCCCACGACTATGCAGCCTTAACAACACTCTTTGACATGCGATCATCATCAGCTTTGGGGGCACTGTCAGACAATCCGTGGGGCATAGTTGAACGTAATAGAAAGAAATTAAGTGTGGATTATGTGGCTCCGGGAATACGCGTTTTAGGAAGGCAAGGAGATGCTTAAACGCGAAAAAAGACGTTACTTGGCGCTAGCAGTCGTAGGCGAACAGCTTCCCAGTGAAGAGGCAGTACTCGATGCGGTTCAAGCATCAATTCACAGACTCTTCGGCGAATACGGCGCCAGCAAAGCAAACGTAAGATTGATAAGAAAGCGTCCAGAGAAGGGACAGATTGTTCTTTGTTGTTCCCACAAGGCTCTTGAGCAGGTTAGAGCTGCCATTGCTTCAACCACGGTCATAGATAGTAAAGCTGAAGCTGTTCATGTGTTGGGTGTCTCTGGAACATTGAAGGCGCTATCAAAAAAGACATAAACAAACTGACGGATTTATTGTGGTTCTAACCAGTTTTTTGATTTATAGATTGTTTTGCCAGCAAAGTCCAGCTTCAGGCAGTCTTCATAGGGGCACATTTCTACGCATCGGATGCATAGCATACACTTTGAAGGGGCAATGTTTC
This sequence comes from Candidatus Bathyarchaeum sp., assembly GCA_016930555.1. Taxonomy (GTDB): domain Archaea; phylum Thermoproteota; class Bathyarchaeia; order Bathyarchaeales; family Bathyarchaeaceae; genus Bathyarchaeum. The sequence continues at coordinate 36,866 of JAFGGM010000054.1, read as the reverse complement.
CTCCTTTTTGGTCGTATACTTCTGTGACCTGTGTTGGGCAGACTCTTTTGCAGATTCCACATTTTGTGCATTTTTCTTCCATCTTCTTTATGCGAAGGAGGGGCACCCACTTGAAGAATTTAAACCGGTTCAGGACAGATAATGTTACGCCTACTGGACAGAATCGGCACCAAAGCAACCTCACCATGAAGGCGCCTGCTGTGAATACAAAAAAGACAATCCATGTGATGAGAATAAGTTGGTCGCCGTTGAAGTAGTGTATTGTTCCGCTGAGGTCATGAAAGCTGGTACCCCAAACAGGGAATCCTAAAGCGTCGCCTATTTGGGTAACGTATGGTTCCACGGGAATCAAAAAAACTATGATTAAAGACTTGAATGGACCCATAAACATTATTATGAAACGCCACAAGTCGGCATTTAGAGGACCTAAGACAAGAGCCATAAGCAGCATGGCAGCTAAAAGCAAATACCTGAGAATGTTGAGACCATTGTTAAGTTTTTCAGGAAGATTCAGGTAAGGTATCCTTAGCGCCTTTCTGAGGCGGGTAAGAAGGTCCATATACAGGGCAAAGGGGCATAGCCATCCACAGAAGAAACGCCCAATAATGAGAGTACTGCCGATAATCAAGATAAAAATAGCTGTTAGCCTTAATGCTATTGAGAAAACGAGACCAGAAAGTATAGGGTTCCACGGAAGCGGCAAGAAAAGAAGTGTCACAAAAATTGCGACCGTTGCTACTATCTGAACAAATAGGCGTAGAATGCTAAGTTTTCGGTTCAGAGTTCTTACCCAAATTAGTATTGCCAGTATTCCAGCCGAAACTAATCCCCCAGCGATTATTGTTAGCAGGATTTGAGTTATCAGCGCCCACATTCCATTCTTTTCTCCTCGCTAATCTAACTCCATGGTTTATGGGCTAACGATTATTCTAGTGTTGTATTCCGTAAGGTAAGCAAGATGTGCTGCATCGTATGGATAGCTTTCTGTTTCTGGATAAGGGAAACAGGTCATTTCATGGAAGGGTAACGGGTCAACAACGAAGGGCACGTAAGGAAGTCCGTCAACTTTGAACCAGACACTAGCAAACACAAAAAAGTCACGTTCCATGCCTTCGGGGACATCAGCCACATCATCAGCAGAGAAGAGGATTCGTATTTCGTCGCCTTGGCGGATTATCACAAACATGTCGTCTGGAGCTCCCATGAGCTCAGTTACGTCTCCGTATCGGGTGAAGTTGCCTGTTGAGCTGGATTCGGCTTCGAAAGCTTGGGACAAAGTTGCAGAGGAAACTGGTACCTCTCGGATTGTTATGTCCTGCTGGGATTTTGTGTCCACTCCGATGTAATCGAATCTGGTGTTGAAGAATGTGTGTAACCTAAGGGAGTAATCATCTGTTGGGAAGAGCCCAGTCAAATTCACGACGAAAATTTCTGGTGTAACATCCAACAACGGGAACTGACGTTTATCTGGAACAGGAACCCAGTTGCCTTCAGAGTCTTTAACTTCCATGTAAGGAGGGGGAAATGCTTGCTCACCAGGCTTATCCCAGAACTGTCCAACCCATGCCCCTTGTTCTTCTCCTGAAGAGTAGATTATTCTTCCAGAAACTACAAGCTTGATTTCTTCTGCCCCAGAGAGGTCACCTAAATTCAGCTCTAGAGTGTCCCATGTAAATTCGTTGCCAAGAGTGGTGATTCCGTCACGTTCTGAAACTATGGATAACATATCGTGTCCGGTTCCGTTGATGCATGATATGAGAGAATTAGGATTTTTGTTTACAGTGTAGATTGTTCCTTGTCCTTCAATCTCGTACAGGTATGTGGCTTTGGTTGAATAAACATCTACATCACGTGAGTGCTCCACAATCACCAATGTAGCAGAATCTACATATGATATTTCGTCCCAGTTTTGTCTGATCGTCATGTCATAGTATTCTCCATTTGTTTGGAGCAGGCTCGAATCTAACTTGGTGTAGTCCCAAGGAACACTGTAAAGGAAGGCTAGGCTTCCGTCCTCGTGGAAGTTGTTAAAGATTCCCAAGTAGCCTGTGCCGTCGGAGATTTCAGCTGTGTACAAATATTCGGTTCCATTCCAAACATATAAGGAAGGACAAGATTTGCAGTTCATAAAATCGGCAATTAGAGAAATACGTTGATCTAAGTATATAGTCCTAGTGAGGCTTGTCGACTTATCATCATTCCAGCTGGTGAAGTTCCAGAATGTGCCTCCGCCTTCAATGCCATCAGGTATGGTTATGGTGTAGCTTCCCTCTGGCAAGAGTTTACTATATGGCACAGGCTCAGTTATGCCGTTGATAGTGAATTCTAAACCGATAGCGTTTGTAGAAAATGATAAAGTGTGAAAACCATCAGGGGCAACCATGAAAAATCCTTTCAGGACGTCGCTTTGATTGCCTAGATTTATCACCTCAATGGAGTATCCTTTCAATGTTTCAGCGTTTGCCGGACCTGCTGCGAATGTAAATTCAAGGGCTTCTTCAGATTCACCTATAGGCAAAGTGGTCGTCTTTGTATCTACAACCTCGCCATCGACAAGAAGTCTTGCACCAAGAACTGACTCCTCGTTTGCAAGGTTGTTAGCTTTAACTATTACTGTAACAGTTTCCCCCTCCGCTACTTCATATGGAGCCACAAAAACTCTCTGCAAGTCAATTTTGTCTGATGCCGCAACAGAGGCTTCAACAATGAAATTTCCGGATTGACCGCTGACTTCGACAGTGTGGGTGCCAACGGTTGTTTCATTTGCACCAAAGTCGATAATCTGGGTTTGAGCGCCAGACAATGTGACAGTTCTTGTGTCTGTTATTGTGCCGTCAATTGTTAGGTTTACCGTATAGGTTCCTGATTCCTCTCCGACATTAGTTACCTTAACTGAAATTGACACAGTTTCACCAGCCATGACCGAGGAAGGATTAATGGTTAAGTCGGTTACGTGGAACTCGGCTGGTTTAGCTGGCTGGGCATTGGAACTGATTTCGAAAGATTTGGTGAGGTCTCCAACCTTAACCACATAAGTTCCTTCAGCTTCCTCAGTGACGTTGAATTGTACTGTTGTGGTTTCTTTACCGTCAAGCTGAATAGGTTGAGTACCCCGTTTTTCATCATTAACAAAAAGGTCCAAATCAAAACTGCCGCTCTCGTCTCCAACGTTTTTTACAGTAGCTGAAACAAATATGGTTTCTCCAGGCTCAGCAATGGCTCGACTGATGCCCAAATCAGTTACTTCCAATTCAGCAGGCTTGGAGGGAATATCTGAGGTAGCTTTGACCGAGCCGACTAAATCTCCGACTTGGACAGTGTGATTTCCTTCAGTCATTACTGTTGCAGTGAAATCCACTGTTACGCTTTCTGACCCTGAAAGCTGAACCGTTTCAGTTGTTATTGGTTCACCATCAATTGTAAGAGTTACAGAATGGTTTCCAGTCTGGTCTCCAATGTTAGTTACGTTAACAGAAAGCTGCAGCGATTCCCCAACTTGAATCCAATCAGAAGCAAAAACCAAATTTGTTACTTGGAAGCTGGCGGGTTCGGGAATTTGTGACATACTATAGAAGTAGCTGGGAATGGCAACAGCGACAATTATTACGTTAACAAAAAAAACAATTGTTAGTTTATGTCTAGATGATTGTGACGTCAAATGATTATCAACTCACCAGATTGAAGTGTGTCATTCCTTAAAATAATATTTAAGAGCTTCGGAAAGATGTTTTCAAGAAAAAATTAGAAAAATGAGAAAAAGGGTTGCGCCGTTGTGGCGCTATGGAGTTTATTTGTCGTCCATCATGTCTTCGGGGTATGCTAGCGTCTTGTGTATTGCGATGTCTAGGCCGTATAGTTCTTCGTCCCTTGTGGCCCTTAGCAGGTTTAGTTTCTTCAATATAGTGAACATTATCAGTCCCATTGCACCTGCCCAGGCGAGTATTGATACTGCACCGATTGCCTGTATTCCGATTTGACTGATCCATGTGCTTACGTCTGCGAATCCATAGATTGGGTGTGCTCCAAAAGCGGTGTAACCAAATATTCCTGTTGCAAGTAGTCCCCAGATTCCACATGCTGCGTGAACTGGGAAACAACCCAAGGCATCGTCGATGTGTAGCTTGTGATCAATGAAGCCTATGGTGAAGGTTGTGATTATTCCAGCGATTATTCCAATCACGAATCCTGCTAGCGGATGAACGACTGCAGCACCGGAACATATTGCAACAGCTCCTGCAAGCAAGCCAACCATGCTTGTTAGCACATGACCCCTTGAGGTAATTGCTGCGCCGAACATTCCTCCAGCCATACACATTGCTGTGGTGAGCGAAACCCATGCAAGTTCTATGTTGATTGTCATTGGGTCTGCTGCTACGCTTGAGCCGACGTTGAAGCCGAACCATCCGAACGCCAGTAGCCATGCACCGAGCACAGACAATGGAATGCTATGTCCAAAGAATGTTCTTGGTATTTTCTTGTCTCCGACGAACTTTCCAATCCTTGGACCAATTACATATGCACCTGTTAAGGCAAGTGTTCCTCCAACCAAGTGGACCACTCCTGAACCTGCGTAATCGATAAATCCGATTTCCGATAGCCAGCCTCCACCCCAAACCCAGTGTTCAACCACAGGATAGATTAAACCTGCTATGCCTGCTGCAGCGAGTATCCAACCCCAGAACTTGTCACGTTCTGCCAAGCCTCCAGGAACGATACCTACAGTGGTGATAGCGAACATCCCCATTTTGAACCATGTTGCAAGGTCACCAATACCAGAAGGGCTTGCGGGCAGACCATAAGCGCCTGTTTCAGACAATAATGGCGGCAACGGGTTGGCTATTGTAGGAATAAACTGCGGTAACCCGAATACTGGAGCCGATACATAGTACGCTAGTGGAAAGCCGATGATGAAGTAGACAACAAAGGCTAGTGTCCATCCTACGTTGATTTGAAGTATCGTATGGGTGACGTTCTTTTTGCGGACCATTCCTGCATAGAACAGGGCGAAGCCTGCAGTTGCCATTATGAAGATGGCTACTGGTGCCCATCCTACGAAGAAGTTCTGCTGAAACGCTGCCCATGTTTCAGTTGCTTGATCTAATGTCATCATTAATCACCTTTCTAGTCACTGCCGAACCAAACAGGCTTAAGCGAGAACGGTATCTCTTCTACGGACAATCCGCCTGCTTTTATGTTCAGTTTCAATACTTGAGGTTTCATGGGTACACTTCGTGCCTTCCGTAGAAGGAAAACTCGTGTCCAGACCACGTCGTGTTTTCGGTAATCAAGATAAATCAAGTGGTCTACAAGGTATTCGGTGATTCCTGGAGCTTCGGGAATTCCTTCAGCGCTGAATAGTGTTGTTGCTCCTCTGCCTTTAGTTTCCATCAGTATTTTCATGAAGACTTGGCGAAATTGTTCAGAGTTAGATAAACGCCTAGCCAGTGAAGATAGCGAATCGATTACGATTCTTGAGGCATTAGGTTGTGCCCTTAAGCCTTTGAAAACGATATCCATGGCTTCAGCTTTGTCAACGAGACAGTATTCGCTGGCGTAGCTTGCAGTGATTGAAAGGTTGACGACTTTGATTGTTCCATTTTGTATCAGTTTAGGGAAATCGGACCAGAGTTCTCCTCCAGTTCGCATTACTGTTTCAGGGGTTTCTTCAGTGGTAATGTATAGACATTTTTCTCCTTGTTTTGCTCCTTTGTAAAGGAATTGTAGACAGCAGATTGTTTTGCCAGTGCCTGGTTCACCTCTAACCAGTATTGCGTCGCCCTTTGGAATGCCAGGAATAAAGTTTTCCAAGCCATCCAATCCGATGTCGATCCATTCAATGTTTGATGTTTTTTGCATTGCCATATCGAATCACCTATTATTCAATTAAACAGCTGAATATTGACTGTTTGTATATAAATGTTTTCTTTTTGATGAATATTTAGTTATCAAACTTATATACTCTGAACGTTTATTCAATATGGCATCAGAATCTAAATCTTAATCAATAAAGTTTTTAATTGATTAATTCAGACACAATTAATTGCCAAAAAACAAACCTAGAAAAATATTGTTAAACTCATGAATAACCAACGGATAAAATATTAACATTTATTGTGCATCTAAAAACAGAAAAAATGGTCGGGGGAGAACAAACGACAGAAAACTCAAAAGACGAACAGACCTCAAACAAACCGTGAAACCAGCAACTGCAGCTCACGATTTAATCCACTGCCAACAATTAGCAGCTAGAACACAATATGTTATGCTTTCTATTTCAGATCCAAACTTGGATAAAATAAAAATGTAAGACCCAACAGCATGCCCTAATGGATGCACATGCAAACTCGTGCGTTCTTGCAAAGGTTTAACAATCGTACCTGTTTAATAAAAAAGGGGAGTCCTCACAGTTGATGTGAGGGGTAGCAATTCTTTGCTTAAATTTTACTTTGGAACCACACAGGATTTAGCGCGAATGGGGTCTCTTCGACTGATAGACCGCCTGGATTGATATCTAACTTTAATATCTGAGGCTTCAAGGGTACACTTCGTGACTTTCGGAGAATGTACACACGGGTCCATTCATTGTCTTGTTTTCGGTAGTCAAGATAAATCAAGTGGTCTACAAGGTATTCGGTGATGTCCGGAGTTAGGGGGATACCTTCTGCAGTTAGCATCACCGTTGCTCCTTTGCGTTTGGTTTCGAGCAGCAACCTCATAAAGACTTCTCGGAATTCTTCATAATCAGACAGGCGCCTCTCAAGGGAAGACAGCGAGTCAATTACAATTCTGGTTGCCCTGGGTTGTGCAGCAAATCCTTTTTCGGCAATGCTCATTGCTTCTGCTTTTTCAAGTATGCCATATTCGCTGGCGTATTCTGCGCTTATGGACATGTTGATTACCTGTATTGTTCCTTCTCTGATTAAGTCGGGGAAGTCGGACCAGAGTTCTCCTCCAGTTCGCATTACTGATTCAGGGGTTTCTTCAGTGGTAATGTACAAACATTTTTCGCCTAGTTCTGCTCCTTTATGAAGGAATTGTAGACAGCAGATTGTTTTACCTGTACCTGGTTCACCTCGAATCAAAATTGCGTCACCTTTTGGTAGGCCGGGAATGAAATCGTTCAATCCCTTTACTCCTATGTCAATCCATTCGATAGCTTTTGTTCTTGGAATTGTCACACTAACCACCTCTTATTCAATTAATCTTTTGATTATTGATTATTTATATATAAACCTTTTCTTTTTTCTGAACATATATTTATCAAAATCATATTTAATGAATGTTTATTCATTTAATGCTTGAAGTCAAATTTTAGAAAACACAAAGTAATCAAAAAGTCAAATCAAACAAAAAAAGTAACAAAAATAAATAAAAAAATCCCACAACAATTCTAAAACAAGGCACACAACCAAATAAACACATTCGTTGCAAAAACAAAAGCGGTGGAAAGAACCAGAATAAAGTAGAAACCTAATAGCAGCAGATTGCTGAAAACAGTATTTTTTAGAAAAAATTGGCTAAAAAGAGGGTTAATCTTATATACCAAAATAGAAGATAGGTTTGTAAGTTGCTGTGTAAAAAATTACACAACGACGAAATCTTGGATGAATGAAAATGTCTAAAACAATCCGTAACATCTTCTCAGCAAAAGGAATAGCATTAATAGTAGTATTTGCAGCATTGCACACCGTTTTGAGTAGCCTACCGTACACAATAGCAATAGGTGTAGATGGCGCAATAACTTTGGGAGTGATAACAGTACCACTCATGGGAATAATCCTCGGACCCATATCTGGAGGCATAGCAGCCATAATCGGCTCAGTAATCGCCATGTTCATAAACCCATCAGGAGCAATCTTCGGTCCAGCTTCCTTTCTGCCCGCTACCATAGGAGCAATGAGTGCAGGCTTTGCATTTGAAAAACGCGGATACATCTCAGCTGCACTTCTTCTAGCAGCAATTCTCGGCTTCTACATTCACCCATATGGCATGGGAGCAATTGGCTACCCATTTCTGCACATAATCGCAGTTATTGTAGGATTAATTTTCTCAACACGACTTGGAGTGTGGTCAACTGATTTATCGAACGTTAAGAAATTGGGCGTAGGCATAACTGTCGCCGCCTTTGTAGGGACTTTAACTGACAATATAGTCGGCAGCACTTTAGCGATCTGGATGTTTGACCTTGAAGCTGCGGTCTGGAACTTCGTAATGTTCATTTATCCTCTAGAACGAATAGCTGCAGTAATAATAACCGTTCTAATTACCTTGCCCTTATATTACAGCCTCAGAAAATCAGGGATGTTGAGTCTAATCAGATAAATCAAACCAGTTGAAATCGACGACAATCCCTCCCTAATTTTTAAAAAGGATAATTGCCGCCAGAAAATCTAATCAAGGTAATCATCAAATTTAAAGTGTGAACGACGTGAACGCTAGAGAAGGCGACCTGATCGAAACTAAAGACAATATCATTTTTGATGTTAAAGGGTTAGTTCATCCTCCGGACAGGGTGGTTGCCTTCATCCGTTATGTTCCCGACCCAATTGGTAACCGAGAAAGAGATGGAAGACGATATACCAAATTCTACAACCTCTCTAAACGCTATGCCCTATTGAAACAGAAATATCCACAATATTTAATAGATGATCCAGTTTTCAACACCCTGCTATGTGAGGTTCCCATTGAAGACATTAAAACGCATTATCAGCCAGCTCAGGGATTGCAGAAGTTACGAAATAGAAAAAATTTGGACACTGCGGAAACAACGGCGTTACGATTTATGGAGATTCTCAAGGAAAATTCTGGGGTTCAATGGAGCAAGCTGGGTGTTTCAGGGTCAATCCTAGTCCATCTTCAAGAGCCATCCTCAGATATTGACCTCATTGTTTATGGAACCGAAACAGGGTATAGGGTAGCAGAAACCATGCAGGAACTATTCGAAGACGAAACCAGTCCAGTTGAAGCCTACAACCGTGATGGACTAAGAGAGTTGTTCGATTTTCGTTCGAAGGACACCAATGTATCTTTCGAAGATTTTGTTCGAACCGATTCCCGAAAAGTCTCTCACGGCAAATTCATGAACAAGCACTTCTTTATCCGTTTCGTAAAAAACTTGAACGAAATCAGTGAACAGTATGGCAGCATAATCTACAAGCCAGAAGGCAATGCAAAAATAAAAGCCACAATTGCTAACGACTCAGAAGCCCTCTTCACGCCATGCACCTATAAGCTCGTTAACGTGCAAACAATTGAAGGCTCAAAAACAGAACCAATTGAAGAGATCGTGTCCTTTCGAGGAAGATTCTGTGAACAAGCAAAAAGTGGTGAAACAGTAATTGCAGAAGGAAAAGTTGAACGCGTTCAAAAAGAAGGAAAATGTGACCACTTCCGGTTGCTACTGGGAAATAAGCCCTCAGATCACATGATATTGACAAAATAGTTGTCTTGATCATTATTCGGTGTAAAGGTCTACAAGATTTCTTGCTACGTTACTTGAGACTCCCTGCTTTGTCAGATTCATGATCGTTTCTTCAGCATCTTCTATCGTCACCTTTTCGATGTTTGTGCAACAAGGAATTTTTGCATCATTCCGTATCTTCTTCTCAATCTGGTCAGTTGATGCTTCAGATGCTTCAGGCAACAAGGAAGCAATAATATGAATTTTTTTAACCATGAACTGTCCTACCTGTGAAATTATCGAATAATAACGATTAAGATATATGATACATACGGTCATTCATATAAATCCCACTCAAAAACATTAGAAAAACAAAAAAACAATCAGTATCTCACTGATTTGTGAGAACACGCAGCCTCTTCACGGCATTAAGCTTATCTTTGTTGCCAACTTTGGCTTGTTCTATTGCGTTTCCCAAAATTTCTATGGTCTCATCATAAGTTGCTCTGTCCACGGGATAAGGAACTCCATCTTTTCCGCCCACACAGAAACTGTATTTTATGGAGTCTTCCCAGCAGGGTTTCTCACCGTAGACCATCTCAGAAACTAAAGCTAAGGCTCTGACTGTTGCAGGACCCACACCTCTGATGCCTATCAGTTCTTCATAGTTTTTGGGGTGAAAATCGTACACCCGCTTGACTGTGTTCCAGTTAAGGTTACGTGGCAACGAAAAAGCGTCAATTGTATACTCTGTTTCTTGAGACTGCGGAATCCATTCCTGCAAAGACTTCTGATGGACAGGACGAATAGAAAGAATTGTTTTTTTCAATTTTTTCGGATTCTCTTTGACGATGTCAGTTGAGGTTTTTCTACAGCCTTCACTTTCTTGTGAAGTCATGTCCAGCACAACATCTTTTTTCATGTCTCCAACCACGGCGTCATGAGGTTCAACGACAAAATCTTTCACGTTACCGGATAGCCAATGATACCTTCGCGCCGACTTGTCATTAATGTTTATTCCCTGCTGAACCACAGCCCATTCTCCCCCTTCTGTAACAAAAAAAGCATGATGATACAGAGGATAACCTGCCTATGGGGCAAAGTAATTTTTTACTATTGTCTTTTTTACTCGTTGTTTTTCACCTCCTCCCTTTCATTTCTTATTTTTTGTTTGGGCTGTTGTCGTATTTATCGTTTATTTCGTTTGCGTTAGGTTTTATTGTAGTTGTCGTTTGTTTCTATTGGAGTTGCCTTGTTTGTTTGTTTGAGCTTTTTTTGTTTTTAGGCTCTATTGTGTTTCTGGACTTGTATATGGATTTGTTTTGGTAGATGGTGGTGCTATCCAGTAGTTTTCTGAGACTCTGTTGTAGTTCTGGTTTATTTTTTTGTGCTGTTGATGGATGTTTGTCTCTTTTGTAGTTTAGAGAGGAGTTTGCTATTGGGTCACACACACGCCACTCCTCTAATTGGAGTTGGCGTTTGTTTTTTATTTGTAGTTGGCGTTTGTCTATTACTTGGGTTTTTGTTTTTTGTTTGTAATTATTTTTGTCGCCAAAATCTCAGGTAGAGGATTTTGGCTTGTGTTTTAATGTTAATATTTTGTTGTTTGTTGGCGTATTATCCGTTTTAGGAATTTTTGAGGTGTGGTCTTGTTCGTATTGGCTACTTTGTAGGTGAGTCAGTTGGTTTTGATTTTCAGTGTTGGTTTTTAGGAAGTTTATTTATCTTCCTTTGGGTTTCATAAAGGGTAATGTTGTATCTTCCTTTTGTTGATAACTTTGTTGCGGATTGATTAATTTTTTAGTTGATTCTGCTGTGGTCAATGTTGTTTTTTATATGAAGTTTCTTTGATTTTCGAGTTAAGGGCGGTGCAGGGGGGCGTGTCTTGGCAAAGTCAGAGAGGCTTGGTCGCGCGAATTGGCGCGACTTTCACCCCGCTAGTGGGTGAAACCTCTGAACTTTGCCCAGCCCCTCCTGCTACTTATGGTTTCATGTTGTTTTTGCAATTTTTTTGTCCACAAATTATTTATATTTCAATTGTGGTTAGTTGTTCTTACATCACTCGATACATTTGTATTGAGGCACGTTTGGTATTGTCTATTGTGATTGTTTGTGCGTTTGGTTTTACTTCGGTGGTGTCTTGGATGGTGCATGGATGGTCGATAGGTCTATTGAGTTTGGTGTTTCGTTGGATGAAGTCAGTGGCGACAATGTTGAGCTATTATCGTTACTAAACAATGTTGATAGGTTAGTTGAAGATTCTGAGATTGGCTTTGAAGATATTGAGGATGATGAGCAACCTCAGTCTGAGAATAAAAGTTTTGTAGATGTGGTTCCTGAGATTAATTTGCCTGACTCTTGGGGTCGGCATGGTGATTTTTGGTTGGTTGGTCATGGTGAAGTGACTAATCATATGTGTGGCATGTATCTGAATAAGAAGTTGAAGGGTTGTTTGAATGTTCATAAGCATAATGTGACTCGTTTGGATGGTCGTAATTTTGCTGGTAACGTGTATGTTCAGAAGCGTCCTTGTTATTGTTATAAGCCTGATTGTCCTAAGTGTTTTAAGTTTGGTTGGGCTGTTCGTGAGGCTTTTCGTGCTTCTGACCGTTTGAAGGCTGTTTCTGGTCATGGTTTGGTTGAGCATATTATTTTGAGTATTGCTTCTTCTGATTATGGTTTGTCTTTGAAGGAGGCTCGTAGTAAGGCTGTTAAGTTTATGGAGCGTCTTGGTGTTAGTGGTGGTTGTTTGATTTTTCATGCTTTTCGTTATGAAAGAGGTGGTAAGGGTTGGTTTTATAGTCCTCATTGGCATATTCTTGGTTTTGTTGAGGGCGGTTTTAAGTGTCGTAGTTGTCCTTCTCGTTTTGATTGTAAGGTTGGTTGTGATGGTTTTAATGCGAAGCGTTGGGCGTTGTATCAGGAGACTGGTTATTATAGTAAGGTTATGGATAAGCGTATTACTGTTGGTGGAACCTTATGGTATCAATTAACTCATGCTAGTTATCAGAAGTCTGAAGGTAAGAAGCGGAGTAGTATTGTTACTTGGTTTGGGATTTGCAGTTATCGTAAGTTGAAGTTTACTGCTGAGATTCGTAAGAAACTGTGTCCTATTTGTGGCTCTGAGTTGGAGCGTATTGAGTATCTTGGTAAGTTGGCTATTGGTCAACTTGTTGGTGAGGGTAAGTATGGTGAGGATTTGTATTTGGATTATCGTGATGAGGATGATAATGTTGTGTGGAGGGTTGCGCCTAGTCGTTCTAAGGGAGGAGGTGTAATAGCGGATGCTAAGGAGTTGGATTATGAGTCTGCTTATCAGGCGTATGAGGAATCCTTTGCGGTTGCTGGTATTGAGGCTCCCGAACCTTCTCCGTTCTATAAGCATTGTGCTTTGTGTCATCAACCTATTACCGATGTGTCTCAGTTGAGGATGTTGGACGGTAAACGTCCTGTTCATAGGATGTGTATTCATGTTGGAGTTGCTTGATTTGTTTTTAGAGATGTTTGTTTTGGGTAAGGGTTGGGTTGTGGGATTAGGAGGAGGAGGATTTTCACCTCTGTCCTCTCTCCTCTCCTTTGGCTTTAGGATGGTAAATTAAGATGGGTGATTTGTGTCCTTTTAAAGAAAACATGCTTTGTAAGTATCCTAATGGTAAGCATTTTGACGATTCAAATTTTGTTGGGTGTAAGATTGTTGATTATGGAAATACTGGTGAGATTTTGTGGATTTGTCCTTATTTTCCTAAGAATTTGAGTATTACTGATGTTCGTGATATTTTCATGGGTTGTAGTGTTTGGGATTGTAAGAAGAAGATGGTTGTAAGGGTTGTTCGTGGGATTCGTTAAATTTGATTGAAAAAGAACCTTTTTTGAGGCGTTTTCGGAGTGGTTTTATTCTTTTTTTTCTTTTTTTTCGAGGAAGGCATCGAAGATGCCTGACGAGCGTTCTTTTTTGGAGGTTTAGCGATTGCCTGAATATATCTTAGATGATGCTAGATATTCTACATTCCTTGTGCTTTATGGTGAGGTTTTTTGTTACAAGTGTGATAAGTTTTTGTATGTTGGTGATTTTGTTGTTAGTGTAGGTAGTAAGTTTTCTAGGAAGTTGTATCATAAAGATTGTTGGGATTCAATGTTTATTGATTGTTAAAAAAAGAGGGTTTTACTTCCTTTTGCGGAAGTATTTTAGTCCTTCTTGTTCGGTTACATATTCGAATCCGTTTTCTATTAGGTCTGTGATTTCTTCTTGGGTTTTGGCTACTTTGCAGTGGTATTTTTCCTTTTGGAATGGTTGGTAGTGTGCGTATCTTTGTGTAGTGTCTAGCCTTTTGTGTCCTAGAATGTATTTTACATGAAGGATGTCTTTTGTTTTGTAGTATTCTGTTGTTGCTTTTAGGTGTCTTAGTGTATGGAAGTGGATTTGTTTGATTCTAGGGTTTTGCAGTTTTTCGGCTAGTCTTTTTCTTTGTCTGCTGAATATTGTGCTTATTGTTCGTGTTCTTGGGTTGAAGATGTTATTGTCTTTTCTTCGGGTAAGTTTGTTAAGCATTGTTGTCAGTGTGTCTGAGATTTTCAGGGTTCGCGCGTTGCTTCCTTTTTCTGGGCAATTGATTCTGATTTGATTGGATTTTAAATCTATGTCAGTCCATTGGAGCGCGTTTGCTTCTCCGATTCTGATTCCTGTTTCGTATAAAAGTTGGATTAGGGTGCTGACCGTTTTTGATGTTCCTGATATTAGCTGTTTTACTTCTTCGTCTGTTGGTAGGAATGGTTCTTTTTGTGTTATTGTGATTTTTGGTTTTTCCCATTGTATTTTTTTGTAGTTGGTGTATGCTTTGTAGGCGTTGGCGTAGTTCTTTTTGTAAGGGTTTTTCCAGTCATGTGTTGCTATTATTGTTTCTACGGTATCAGGGTTGTTTAGGTCTGCTCCTAGTTTTATGAGCTTGCTCAACAGGTATGTTCTTGTTTTGATTGTTGCTTGTGATAGTCCTTTTTTCTTCATGTGCCATGCGTATTCTAGTGTAGAGGCGTGTTGTTCACGGTGAGATGGGTTGGATACAGAGGATAACCTGCCTGAATTGCAGTGCTGTCAACCTTTGCGCTCATTCGGCTGGCATACAGTAATCTATCGAGTTTGTCTTCTGAAAAACTGTACTTTTCTCCTAAGAATTCGATTTCTTCAGGAGTTTTACGGGAGGTTTTGCCCTTGCCGCCGCAAACAGTCACGCCCAGCTCCCTCTTGTTTATTGCCGTTTTCAGAATGCCTGTTAAAACAGTGGTGACTCCTGACGAATGCCAGTCATACCCTAAGACGCAACCTAAGGCCTGAAACCAGAATGGGTCCGAGACACGTCTAAGAAACATGTCCACGCCATACTCGTCAATCATTATGGTAACCATCTCGTTAGCGAGTTTCTGCATTCGGAAAACAAGCCATCGCGGGGCTTTACCAGAATGAAGCGGAAGACTCGTAACCCCTGTTCTCTTCAAAGCACAACCTTCTCTAACCTAGATAGATGCAAAAAGGGGCCTAAAACAATCTTCATTTCTATTGTGAAAATAAATTTAGAGCAAATTTCCTTCCCTGTCAATTTCCTCGAACCAGATGCGGGTAGACGAAATTGGATAAAGGTCTTCAGAAAGAACCATCTCCACCTCAACAATCGGCAGAGGCGCCATCCCAAGACTCTTACGTTTTTCGTTAATTTTGTGAGCCCGCGGTTCCGTTTCCGCACTCACAACTATAGCGTCAATCCGTGTATCTGACAATGTGAGCCCATACTCATCATCTAAGGGTGAAATCTCCGCCCGCTCCAACACGCCTCTCTTTTTCAGTAGCTTTTCCAGCTCTTCAAGACGTTCAGTATACGATGCGATTCCATGAGGCTTTCTCATCTTCTTCACAAAATCGTCAGAACAGAGACCTATGAGAACACGGTTTCCAACCTTGAATGCCTTTCGGAGTAATGCTCGGTGTCCTTTATGAAACAGGTCAAAAGTGCCGCCAACAGCCACAGTCTCAAACGTATTCTTCACGGCCTTTCATCACCTAATACGTGCACCTTGAGAGTCAATTTTGGCTGTAATAATCTTTTCTTCAGGCAAAACTGTCCTGAAAGCATCATAAACATGGTCCATCTTCTCAAATGTAACCAAAGCATGAACCGCCTCTCCTAGCATATTCTGTGCTGCTCCAACAGCTCCAGCTTTCTCAGCCAACTTCATTAGCTTCTGAACGCGGTCTGTAACAAAGCCTGTGCCCACAGCAAAATCTTTACACGCGTCCATAAAAGTTTCAAGAGATGGGTTAGCAAGTATTCTTTTGAGGGTTTTTCGTCCCCACTCGTTGATTATTTCCCGAGATTTTTGAGAACAAAGCAGCTCCTTGGTTGGGTAGGATCTGAAAGTGCCTACAACGAGTCTGTAATCAGAGGAGACAGGAATACGGTCTAAGTGGGCGATTCCGGGCGCGCCTGGCTCGATGGTTAATCCGCATCCTCCAAACAATAACGGACCAACTGTTCCTAAACCTGTTTTACATTTCACTTCAGCTATGTGAGCTATTCTGCCCAACTGATTGTACGTAAGGTTAAGACCCAAAGCTTTGCTCAACGCCAAAGCAGCCCCTAAAGCACCGGCAGCGCTAGAACCGAAACCCGCACCAATGGGTACATCCACCTGATGAATGACAGTTATTGCATAGCTTTCAGAAACCTTAGAAGTCAGCATTTCAACAACCAATTTTGTTGTTGTAGCCTCTGGACAGTTTTCTCCGTTAATGACCACTTGCACATGACTTTCCTCAGCCTCATCCACGATAACTTCAGTTGTAACTCCTTTGTCAGGAGAAAAGCCTCCACCCCTAGCGCCAACGCGCTCATGGTCAGCAATCAATACCCCATCAATAGTTTTGTCGCAGATTTCGAAAAAGCTGCTGATTCCAGCCGGACTGAATGCTGTCTCACGCTTTAGCATGCCAGTTTCCTCCTACTTTTCAGGTTTGGGAGCTAACGATGGAAACGCCTTATAACATGCCTTTAATATTGGTGGACCTAGTGTTATTAGAAAGGGTATCTCCGTTGCAAACGTCCATATGAACCATACCGCAGCTGTGGATATGGGCAAATTGGAAGTTGCACTCACATTAGCGGGTAACAGAAAGATATGACTGTATGCCCAAACGCCTATACCTATTATTGAGCTTGCGACGCCAAGACCAACCATTGAACCTAGTCCATAACTTCTCCAAGTAGACCACTTGAATCCGATCAAAACTGTAACCAGGTAAGTAGCAATAACTAGACTAATGAACAGGATTGTGGCATTAACTGAGACGTAAATAAACAACACATACCCCATGGTTAGTGAAAGCAAAGCCACAACTACAGCTGAAATTCCTAGAGTTTTTTTCCAATTAATGGTTTTTCGGGAAATTAGACCAATAAGATAGAATCCTACATAATTTGATGTGACCCCAACAGTTAAACTTAGTAAGGGGTCATTGTGAATTAGGGTATCACTGACGAAAATTCCTAGCGCTCCACCTATACCACCGACCTTTGGTCCGAAGAGAACTGCGAAAACTGCAGGGATAACAAGTGAAGGCCAGAACCTGACAACACCTATTCCTGGAGCGGTAATTGGTAAAAGATTGTAGATTAAAATTCCTGCTACTGCATACAGTGCACCACAAATTCCACCTAACACAATATCTCTTGGGTCCATGTGTTTTTCACCGAGTTACGTTTTCACTTAAGGATGAACAAAGTCATATAATTGTTCTGTATGGTTTGTCTGAACGTGTATAGATTTGTAGAACGATCTAAACCACAAACCAGTAGGTCGGTAACCTTTTTTCAGTTCTCTTGATTTTTCTGAAAAATACTGTTTTTAACAAGGTAACTCTATTAGGCTACAAGTATAGCTAGTGGTCGTTTAGACAGCAAAAATTTTATTGTCTAAACACAGAACTTGTAGTGGTGAATTTTATGAAATATAAGATTGAGATTGAACGCGGGGGATGCATTGCCTGTGGCACCTGCTATAGTTTGGACCCGTCCCACTTTGAACCAGACGATGATGGAAAGTCAACTGTGATTGGAGGAGACACTGACGCTAACGCATCCTCAGGAGTTTTCGATGATGAGGAGATTGAAGGCGCCAGAGAGGCAGAAGATTCCTGTCCCGTGTCGATAATTACTGTAACTGAACAGTAAACGAGCTGAAATTAGCGTAAAGTTTAAGGGTTTGCAGACAGTTTTCCCTTTAAATACCTTAGCTTGAGGAATGAGTATTTGAGTTCTGAAGAAACTTTGGTGGAGAAGAAAACTACGGTTCTCATAAAGCTTCGTGGTTATAAGATACTAAAAAGAGAAGACATAAAGAATGCCATCAGCTACACCGTCAAAATGAAAGATGGCAAGGAAACGATCATCTGGGCTGTCACCACTGACGGAACAGTAGGCGTCGCATATGTGACTCAACTCAAAAAAGCTATGGACGACGCCAAAATTGAGAAAGGAATCATTACTACAATCGGAAAATACACTCACACAGCCAAAACCCGCGCTAAACAAAGCAAAATCGAACTTATTCCCAAAATCTTTCCGTCTTTCCAAATTTTCGACCACGATTTTGTGTCAAAGCATGAACTTCTCACACCGGAAGAAAAAGCACAGTTTCTGGAAGAACATAAGGTGCAAGCCTACCAGTTGCCCCGAATCAATGCTCACGACCCTGCCATAATAGCTGTAGGTGGCAAGCCAGGCGACATAGTTAGGGTCATCAGAAATAGCACAACTGCAGGAAAATACGAAGCATACCGATATATTGTATAGCCCACATGCCAACTGGGGGACAACCCCCATTTTTTGTCAGTCAGCAAATAGAATGTTTAGTGGCGATTATACATCAAGCAACTTTTACACTTAACTTGACAGCTCAGAAATCTTTTTAGGGGCATCTGCATTCAAAAGCATAATCTTTCCGAAAGTGAAGAAGAATGGACATAACAGTGCTTTTAATTGCTTTAGGACTTGCAATGGACTCGTTTTCAGTATCTATAGCAAATGGATTAGCAACCAAAACATTCCAAGCCACTAAAGCCCTCAAAATAGCTGTATTCTTCGGATTCTTTCAAGCAATTATGCCAGTCATTGGATGGTTTGCTGGCGTGCATATCATAGATTTAATTGCAGATTATGACCATTGGGTAGCTTTTTTCCTTCTAGCATTTATTGGTGCCAAAATGATTTATGAATCTATCAAAAATGAATCTGATACTCTTGTTGCTTCGCTCAGCATCAAAGTGCTGCTAGTGTTGTCGATTGCAACTAGCATCGATGCTTTGGCTGTTGGTCTCAGCCTTTCTCTTCTACAGGTTGCAATCATAATTCCCGCAATCGTAACTGGAGTTGTCACTTTTTCGTTGTCTTTTTTTGGTGTCTATCTTGGAGGCAGATTTGGGCGTGTTCTAAAAAGCAGAATCGAATCATTAGGTGGCATAATATTACTTGTTATTGGACTGAAAATACTTCTTGAACATTTAGGATTCATTTAGAATCCAAAATAATATTCTTTCTATCGGAATATGTTCTCTAACGAAACACAGTATTTAGGCGTTCAGATGTACAGAAGAAGCGTACTGAAAAAGATTAGAGAGGAAATGTAATGAACTGTAGTAATGCTCAACCACTATGGGACCGAAGAGACCGGTTACATATAATGGCAGAAATAATGGAAATAACAAAAGGAAGCCAACTGAAAACCCGGATTATGTACAGAGCAAATTTGAGTTTCAGCCAAGTAAACGAGTTTCTTTCCTTCCTGACGGAAATGGGTTTCCTTAAGGTCAACGAAGTGAATGGACAGAAATTTTATGAAACAACCACCAAAGGTGAGCGTTACATCGACAATTACATGGAAATGTCAAGCCTTCTTAGACCAGAAGAGCTTGAAGCCCCGATGTTAGTGAGGTAATCCCGGATGGAGATTCCACAAAACCAAGATTACAACATCTTTACTGCATTAATTGACAACATCCAAAAAAAAGACCGCAAAAAACTCCGCTTTGCTAAATGCCAGAACTGCGGACGCCTAGTACCTTTCAGGCTAATTTCTGTGACCGGTTCTAATCTTAAATGCAAAAAATGCGGAAACAATGTTCACATAAAAACAGGATAGCTTTCTTAACGAGCAACTTTAGTGTTTGCGCTCAATTAATTCAAAGTTCTTCTCATTTTTTTCTTATTCCTGTGCAACAATTTATAAGTAACTTTAATGTAAGATGTTCAGAATTAGTGTTCTGAAGAAACTGATTCTCTTAATAGATAGGGAGGTGCAATCCGAATGTCTTATGGTAGACCACGCGAAATGCACGACGCAGTCTGCGCTGAATGTGGACAAAAATGTCAAGTTCCATTCAAGCCTGACCCGAACAGACCTGTATACTGCAGAGAGTGTTATGCGAAACGAAGACCGCCAAGAAGAAATAGATACTAAGCTGTAATCAGCTGGAATCTACTTTCATTTTTTCAACCTTTTTTACACAATTTTTTGTTACACCCTCCCATATGGGAGATCTGAAAAGCAATTATAAGAGTTGCATGATAGGAAAGTATACAGGAGGTTCAATCTTGAGATATGTTAAGATTAAGGCCTTTGATTGTCCAGATGCTTGGTACAAGGTATTGAATGAAATCTGGTATAATGGAGACCGTTTTGAAGTTGGGTATGGTTCTGAGGTTTCTGAGACCAAGAAGTTGAATTTGAGTATTGAGATTGCGAACCCTGCCAATCGTCCATTAGTTGATTTTATGGCTCCATGTGATATGAAGTATGTTAATTGGTATGCTCTGAAGTATTTGTGGTCAGGAGCAATAGAGGAAGAAACTTACACTTATGGGAGCCGCATGAGAGAGCCTGTGGATCAGGTGGAAGAAGCCATAAAGAGGTATGTAGAGGAACGAAGAGACAGGCAGG
This sequence comes from Candidatus Bathyarchaeum sp., assembly GCA_016930555.1. GTDB lineage: Archaea > Thermoproteota > Bathyarchaeia > Bathyarchaeales > Bathyarchaeaceae > Bathyarchaeum. Next base: position 16,486 of record JAFGGM010000054.1, on the reverse strand, counting down.
TTACCTTTGTGATTCGACTACCTGAGGACATCAAAAAGAGTATAACGTCTCATAAAAAGCATGAACCACCATGCCTGAGTTTGATTGATACAGAAATATTGGGTAACCAAATGAATTTAACATGCTACTTCCGTTCATGGGATGCCTACGCAGGACTGCCAGCCAATATCGCTGGAATTCAGATATTCAACGAAGCCCTTGTTTCAGAAATTAACAGAAGAGGAAACATGGACATAGAAACGGGCAAACTAATCTTTCACAGCAAAAACTGCCACATTTACGAGAGACAATACAAGATGGTAGAAGACACAGTGAAGCCTGGAGAAGACCGTAGAAGAAAAATGCTTGGAACAAAAAACTCTTAACCCAAAGAAAACGAAACGCCAAGCGAAGATTCAAAATTTATTTATGGAGCATTCTTCAGAATCTTCGACCCGGAGCTTCACCTTTTCCCTTGCGTTATGGGCAGCGACAAGGCGGTTTACTCCCAGTGCCTCTTTCGGTGTGCTGAAAGTTTCTGTTTTGCCGTTTGGACGTTTTCGGGTTACCTTGATGCAGTTATCTACACAGCAGTTGAGGACACATGCAGTGCAATGGATGCACAGGTCTTCTTCGATTCCAATTTCTCCAGCCCGCCAGTAGAGGGCGTTGGTGGGGCAGGATTTCACGCATAAATTGCATTCTAATCCCCTGCAGGTTCGCATGTCAATATTGATGCTTCCGTCTTCAAAACGATCCTCTACTCCTATTGACTCAAGAAGTTCAGCCCGTCTGTTTTTCTTTTCTTCTTTTATCTCAGCAACTTCATCAGAGAGTAGGTCATAAATGTTAATGCTTTGTTCCTCGTTTTTTTTGGTCAAATCGCTAATCTCTCCGATCCTTTACTATTGTTCTAACGTTGCATTATTCCTATAGAATATTATGTATTTTTTGGATAAACCTTTAGAAACGGAACATCAGAACGTAAACTGCCCGGATTATGTAAGTTGGCTGATTCAATGCTGTGAAACAAGAAAAACTAAAAAATAACAAAAAAGGAAATGAGGGTGTGGAATCTTACTTCCACTTGTCTTGAAGGAATTTAGCTATACCTGAAGAGTCTTGAGGTCCAACCAGAACTTCCCAGTTCGATAGTTCCTCGATTTCTCCACTTATACGAGCTGCTTTACCTGGGATTATCACCTTCCGGTGCTTCACCTTCTCTTCTACTTTGCTTTCTTTGATTGCATCCGCAACAGTTTCTGCAGTCAGTTTCCTGCCGGCGACTCCACTGTCTATGGCTGTTCCTTCAGAGTCAACGACGATAAGATATGCAGGTTTGCCTGTGGATTCTATGTCTTGTTCTACAGTGTAGTAAGTTAAGGCAAAGTTTGATGTCATCAGCACTGGAGAGTTTTCATCAGGAGTTCCAATGATTCTTAATCCAGGCTTTACCGCAACTGGTTTTCGAGGGTCAGTGTAGATGTTCTGCCTTAGCACAGTCAACGGGAGAAGAGCCCAGCCTTCAGTGCCATGCATAATTAAGATGTCCGCGAAACGTGTTACGAGCATGGAAGCAACCTGTGCTTCTGTCCAAGCATTCACTGTTGGAGATTTTGCTGGTTCAGTCCAAGCTGTAATTGGAGTTCCAATCAGGGGATAACCTACCATTTCATCGCCCATCTCGCAAGCTGCACGACGAAGCATAGTGAAGTTGTTAATTGTGTCTCCAAGACCTGCGCCAGTGAAAGTACCAGGGTCTAACACTAAATCATCGATGCCGTATTCCTTCATGGTTTTAACCATTGATCTGAGGAGGTCAAGGTCATTTGGAGCAGAAACAGCCAATGGGCAATTGTACATCAGTGCCAGCTCAGCCATTTCTTTCCAGTTATCCTTTGTGGCAGCGTAGATTAGAGGTCGAGCTTTAGGAATAGCCATCAAACCAGCTTCCATGACTGATGAGTCATTGGAACATAGAATCAGTGGTAGCTTGGTCAATTCTGCAACCTTTTTAACTGATGCTTTGAATTTTTCAGCGTCGTCAGAAGTAGAACGAACAGCTACCATCTGGAGCTTAAGTTCGTTGCCGATGTAGACATATGAGAAGTCTTGGGTCTTTTTGAGTCGTTCAGACAGTTCTTCATCAGGCATTTCGTCTGTCACGTCTATGGCGATGGCTGTTGGGTTGAAGTATGTGAACTCGTGACGATACATAACAAGCTTTCCGCCGACCTTGATTGAAGTGGCATCAGCACCAACAGTCACCTCTTTGACTGCAGGTTTAAGCATGTCTTTGAGTTTCAGGTAATTTTTTTCGAACTTCTTGGTCAAAAGTGGCGGACACTGGTCTATGCTGACTTCTCTGTTCACCACTTTTGTTGCAAAAGCCATACAGTTGTCTTCTCCACATTCTTTGCAGTTCGTTTTCGGAAGCAACGTGTAAATGTCGATTGGGCTTAGTTGTTTCATTCCGCCTTTAGTTTCTTTTCCTGACATGTCATATCACCTTCTAGAATTTCGCTGACACCCAATCAGCAACCTTTGCAGCATCTGCGGTGCCCCGTTTTTCTGCCAATCTTTGTGCAGTGTTTCTAAGAGTTCTGACGGCTGCAGGATGTAACATCATGAACAGGTCAACGCCAGCCAGCAACAGGGTTAAGCCAGTTACCGCTTCCCATAAAGGTCCACGAAGTTCTCTAGCTCCCCATTGAGGGTCCATTTTCTGCCAAGCTTCTCGTGCTGCCCAAGCATTGGTTGTTCCAGATGACATGGGTTGTTGAAGCTCAGGGTCTCCCATCAAACCAGCTAATCGTGCACGTTCCATAATAGTGTAGGCGTAGTCAAGTCCATATCCAAGCGCCGCTGTTGTTGTGTCCATTATGATTTGTTCTTTTGGCAAATATTCAAGAAGGCGCCTGTTCAGTTCTCTTGCTTGATTAAGGTCCATTGGAGAGAACGCCAAAGCAACATGCCCGTACTTCTTGATCAGTTTAGCAGATTTTTCGATGTCCATATCCAACGTAACTGTGCTTATCAGGAGTCTTTCTCCCTCAGCTGCAGCAGTAACTTTCTCAAAGACCGCCAAATCCTTCTGTGGGTCACCACATCCACCAACTACAAGCGGCACATCAACTGCCTGAAGAATATCTTCGACAGTTTTTGCGGCTTCGGCAGGTGTTGAGGGCTTAGGGTTCAGTGGGTCAATACTAACCAAATGGAGGGTAATCATTTGTGCTCCAAACTTGTCAACAGCAAATTTTGCCCACGAAATAGGGTCTTCCATTGCGTCGTTGAAGTTTGTTCGAACTGCTTTCGGGATAGGCACTTTCTGATCGAATACGTCAAGAGATATTATTGGCGAATTAGGTGTCGGATTCTCGAAAGTGTAGAAGGCAGGAGACTTTTCTCCTCCGATTGTAATAGAACTTCCACGGGTTCCACCCTGACTTTTTGTAGCTCCAATGGTAACTTCGACGATTTGCCCTGGATATTTTTGTATAGGAAGCGCAAAGGGTGCATCCAAGAGAGATTTTGGTCTAGATTTTGCTGCAACCATTCTTTTAATTGCGGGTAAGAATCCTGATTGATATGCAAACTCCAGTTCATCCACTTCGATGTCGACATCTTCAAGCTCCAGGTCATCAACACCTGTAAAGAGGTCTAAAAGTTCGGGTGGAAGTTTAATCTGAGAGTCTTTTTCCGCCCGTTCGGGCATGAACTTTCACCTTTTTGGTTTTTCCCGTTTAATGATTACTTTTTCTGCGTGGATTTTAGCGTTCTTGAAGATTATCTTGAATCCACCAGCGGAAACAGTTGCGGTAGAAACTGGGAACATTGTTCCTTCTGCTGCTTCTTCTGCTTCAGCTTCAGGTACTTCTTCAGCTTCTTCAGTCCATCTTTGGAGAACAGGATGATTCTTTTCTTTCAGGAAGACTTTTAGTTCGTCAACTGTTTTTGCGTCGTTTTCTGTTGCTACGTTGGTTTTTGCTGTTTCGGGCATGAATTCAGCAACACGGTCTTTAACGCTTTGTGGCATCCAAACTATTCGGTCCCAGCCACCGTCTGCTTCTAAGAACTTGGGTGAACGCATATATTCAATGGATATTCCGTGGAACCCATCTACTTGTCTGCCTCCAGCGCCAGAATCAGCTAGCGTCGAGAAAGGTAGCCCGTTTACGGTCACGCCTTTGAATCCGCGGTCAACAATGCCGTAGCCCTCCACTTCGGGAATGTAGAATGCCATAGCCTCGAAACAGCCACATGAAGTATGTGGGTAACCGAAGCCTGTATACATCCAAACTCTGTCAACTGCACCCAAAGTCTTCTGTTTGATTGTTTCGTTGATTCCAGAGAATTCGCCCTTTTCTGCGTCAAGCATTTCTCCTTTTTCGATAGCGAAAACTGGACCTTTCGGGTCAACTTGTGCAGATGCTCTACCGTCAAACCAGCTGATTGAACCACAGTTTGAGTATCGTTGGGGAGTGATTACGCACATGTGTGTAGGCGCGAATGATTGACAGAGGGTGCAGCCATAGAATGTATCAACTTCGTCATCTTTCATTCCTCGGGCTTTGGCATCTCTGGCTTCATAAACGTCCATCGCTTGGTCATGCAGTTCTTTGACTTTTGCGGGGTCAGTTATGAAAGTAATCTGGATTTTTTCGATGAAGGGAAGCTCACTCTTGTAGAGTCTTGCCAACACTTTACCAACATGTGTGAAAGAGTTCAGGCCTTTCTGGAAAGCCTTCTTGCTAACACGTATCCAAATATCATAGCGCTGGTTTAGGTGCATGATTCCTTCAACAAAGTTGCAGTATTCGTGGATACGACGTTCTACTACACCTTCAAGGTCTTCTTCAATGGCTTTTCCTGCAACCTCTATAAGAATGCCAAAAGGAACGTTGCCGCCTTCAGGCAAATCCTTGAGGTCAGGCCCAATAATGGTAACTTTTTCGTCTTCGATTTCATCCATCTTCTTCGCGCGTACTAACTCGAACTTCGCTGGCTGTTTTGGTCCTCCTAATTCGATCTGCATGTTGTTTCGTCGGATTCTTTCTCCTTCATAAATTACTCCAACATCCACTGGGATGTCTTCAAACATTGACATTTTTTTATTTTCCTCCTTTAAATTTTGAAGTCATGACTGTTAGATTTTCTGTCCACGTTTTCGCTGGTGCATTGGGAAATGACCAGCTGGCATGTGGATGAAATAAATTATCCAAAGTCATTGTCTTAAGGTTAGGGGCAAAATGTTTCAGTCCAGACAAAATCAAGGACTCCATATAGTATGGAAGAGCCACAAACATTGCCAAGTCAGGGTGTCCTTCACCGTTTATTCCTTGCCAAGTCGGATCAACAAGACGATTACCGATGTCCATAGCGGACATGAAGTCAGCGGGTTCATAGCCTCGTTTTAGGAATTCAGCAACCATGTGAGCTGTTGCAACCACCTTAACGTTTGATGCTTTGGCGAAGTCAATTATGTATTCGATTAATAGCTTTCCTTCCAAAGAACGTTCTGTGACGTTGCTGCCCACAACAAGAATGGGGTGGGCAGCCCGCTTTATCATTGCAACGGCAACTTCGGGTTTGTTTATAGGGTGTGCTTTCTTTGTGGCAGCGATTTCTGCACATTGCCAAGGTTCACACGACATTATTCATTCACTCCTTTTTGCTCCTTATCATTCTTGGAAGCATTGTGGGGTCCGGAATAACAGTCTCTTTCCAGCCCTTTGCTTCCAATATGTCTTTGATTTCATCCTTCATGGTCACTGGCACATCAGCCATTGTTCGCACGAATTGATGAATGTCCTTTGGCATTCTTCCATAGTGACGCTTGTGTAGGTCAATGTAATGAGAGAGTTTTATTGATCGCCCCTTCCAAGTATCGTTTGGTCTTATGCAGAGTTTTGCTATAGCAACCATGGCTTCTTGTGGGGTTTCCACTGTTTGGAACAAATGCTCAGGTGCTGGTCCAACATTTACTGTATCGCCTGTGCGGGCATCATAGACTTCCCAGTTTTCTGGTTTGTCAGATCTGCCCATAAGCATGCGTCGGTATTTGCTTCCGTGTGGTCCTACAAGAACAGGAACGCCTAGACTCCAGAAACCCGATGCAATAGATGCAGCTTTCTGCGAGTATGCTCCCCATGCTAGACCTACAGCGCCAATCCGGTTGTGTATATAATCAGCGATTTCTTCATAGTTACCTCTCAAGTTTCTTTTAGCAAATATGCTAGCAACTTTTATTGCTGCGCCTGCAATGTGTGGGTTAGAAACGCAGGAGCCAACATTAAGCACGCCACCAGCCTCGAAAGAGCCCGGAAATTCTTCATAGAGTGTTTGTCCTTCTTCATTTCTGTATGAACCAGCGGACATAGCTGAACATCCGCTAGTCATCACAATAAATCGGCGTTGAGCAAACTCTCGGCATATGTCGTAAACATCTTTACCACCGTGTGGATAGTTGGCGCAACCTACAGCTGCTAAGATGCCAGGGATTTCACCGAGTACAATAGGACCACCAGCAGATCGGATTTCGATATCTTGAACTGCTCCTCTGCCGGCACGACAGAAGTTTGTTTCTTCAAGCATGTATTTCTGTCCAGCCTTTAGTATGAAGCTGTGGATTTGGAGTTTGACTGGACAAGCTTCTTCGCATCTTCCACATCCAATACATTCTTCATATAAGTCAGTTAGAGGTTTGAGGTTACCTTCAGCTGCTGCTGTTATAGCGGCGGGAATTTCGAGGTCTTGTGGACAACTTCTTTGGCATAAATTGCAGTGGCGACAGGTTTTAGCTAGCTTGATAATTTCTTCTTCAGAAGGTAAGATGCTTAGTTTCTTGCGCATAGGCGCTACTTTCTGTGCGACTCTAACTGCGACTTCGCCAACTTTTTCGGGGTCTAGAATTAAAACTCCAGGAACTTTTCGGCTTACCAAGTCGTTGACTATCTCATCAACTGGGTCGTTTGTGCGGTTCTTGTAGCCTATACAGTTCTTTTCTGAGGCAGCAATAACTGGTGCGTTGATTCGTTCTGCTTCTAGTGCACAATCTGTTCTGACACATTGTTCGTCCAAAACCAATACGTCAACAAGACCGCTTCGTATGACACGTAGCTCCCATGATATGGGACCAACGATTTTTGCTCGGTCAAAGTATCGCGAATTGTCAATGGCAGTACAACATAAACCTACAACTTCCAGTTTACTGTCAAGTTTATTTGCTTTCATGTAATCGATGATTCCAACCGAAGGAACTACGTTGTGACCTATACAACAAATGACTGGCTTTGCATTGTCGATTGTTCCCAATCCCATTTCGATCAGAGGAGCTTCAGGATCAGCTTTGGGAAAATTAAAAACGGAAATTTGAGCTATATCTGCGACTTCCATACCAACTTGGTCTACTCTGCCAGCGTGAAACGCTTTGGATTCAAAATCCAAGTTATTAGATTCTTGACCGGTATGAGCTGCGGATAGTAAATGAGTTACTTGTGTTTCACAATAAGTCAAAACCTCGTCTAAATCTCCAAGTGTTTCTGGTTTTATTCCAGTAACAAGTCGAGTTACTGGAGCCTCAACATCAACATTAAAGCCACCTACGTCAAGTGGATAGTTCCGACCATATTCTTCGATTAAGTGATCAACAACATGTCGTGCATGTCCTGTATGAGTTGCGGCACCGATACTACATGCAATAAGGACAATACGAGAAGATTGATCAGCTATGTTTAAGCCACATGCTCCGCGCTTTCCTGCTGTCAAGTCACATTTGCCGTAAGTGCAGAGACAGCAGAGGTCACAGTCGGGCATATAGAAAGGTTTGTATTTGTTGAGCAGTTTCATGTCCCAATCTCTTAGTGTGGCTATGTGGGGCATTGGTGTAGGACCCATAGGTTCTTCCCAAGTGTCATCAATGATCTTGCCGACTGAAAGTTCTAGTCCTTTTACTAATGCAATGTCTGTTTTGAGTTCTTTTGCTTTTACACGCAAACCTTTATTGGTCAAATTTTCTTATCACCTTTAAGTTGTTAGGAATGAAGAAAATTACGAGCAGTCTTATTTAACCTTTCGGAAAATGACTATTTAGAAGTTATTGAACCTAAAATAGTTTATTTTTTAAACAAAAGCTAATTTGCAACGTTCTGTTCAATAGAAATAGATTCTAAAAAACAAAATTTGGATTAAAATAATTAGGTTTATTCGTTTCCATACACTCAACAGGGTTAGTCGTAGTATATCAAGTCTTTTTCTTCAAGATCTTTGTGAAGGTTATCAACCGCGATGTAAACATCTTCTTCTTTTGTTGCCCCAGTGCAAACTAGTTTTCCGCTTGCAAAGAGAAGAATCACAACTTTTGGGTCATCCATTCTATATATTAGACCTGGAAACTGTTCGGGTTCATACATAGTTTTACCTAGGGAGTAAGCGCAGTCCTCTAGCTCTATTCGCCCTAGAAGGTTTGCTGAAGCAACTATGTTCACTACGTTGATTTCAGGTTTGCCAACGATAACTATTCCGCTTTTCTTCAATTCCTTAACGACCTTCATAACTGCTCGTTTTGATTCCTTCTCAGATTTGGCTCCAGTGCAAACCATCTTTCCTGTGCTGAAGATCAGGATTGCTGTTTTAGGTTTCTTTAATCTGAAAACTAAGCCCGGAAACTTTTCTGGACGATACTCAACTAAGGGATTCCCCTTAACAACGGCGTTGAGGTCGATTTTCTGGTTTAAGGTAACAGATGATACCACGTTTTCGATTCGGATGGAATCTCTAAGATTCGGCATTTTCTATCCGCCTTACACCCATCATCATTTTTGTGGAGTTATTTAAAGAGTTCTGGGCGTATTGTCTTTTTAAATGTAGGAGCCAGTAAATAACTCTATCCCATGGAATGAAAAGGAACCACACGAAAACAAAGAACTTATAACCTCCTCAAAGCTTTAACGCCATAAACCACAAGCGGAGAGGGAAACCTTAACCAAATATAATAAGGCACAATGCCACAAGTGGGCTCTTCTGCTTAAAGAGAGAAAACAGAAAATCGACAAAGCCAAAGAATCAATAACTTCTGGAGAATTTGAAACGGCAAAAAGTTTGGTTTCTGATGTATTTCATGGTTCCTCTGGCAGAAGCAGTGATGCAGGAATGGAAGGCTCATTGTTGTACCACATGGCAATGGTAAGTAAGATGGCTGCTGAATCCAGAGTTATTCTTGAGGAACTTAAGGTGGATTCTCCTTCTGTGGATAGAATGTTGTGGCGTTTTTACAGTGACTTTGTTTCCGATGCCAAGAAGCTTTTGGCTGAAATTGTGCCTCTGAAAGATAGCTTAGTGGTGCCAGTTAGAAATGAGGCGCCTAATGTCGAGGAAAAAATTCATCTTTTCAAGAGTCTGAGTGACAGAACCAGAGAAGTTGAGGAGCTGCTTAATCGAAAGGATTCTGAAGCCAAGGATCTCATCAGTAGCGTGTTTCTTGATTGGACTAAATATGTTATTGAGATGCGTTTACGTCAAGAGTATGAGACACTTAAGGGTTTCTTGATTGTGGAACGGTTGGCTGACGAGTTGGGTGTAGAACAGCTTGAGCAAGTTATGGCTAGGGTGCAGAAGAAGTTTGGTGACGAAACAGTTGACTCCGCTTTCAACGTTAGCCTGAAGGTTGGAATATCAAAAGCAAAATTGCAGAAACTGATGCTCAGCGACCACTTCATCGAACACGAAATGGACATGAAGAATCTAGGAGGATTCATGCGGTTCCTGAATTGCCCCATCTACGGAAGCCACCAATACGTGAAAAAGGAGTTGGACACAAGCACGGAAACGTCCCAACTTTTCTGCAAACGCTTCTGCAGGGCACATGCCCAGTCGATGTTCGAAAAGTTCATTCCCTTCCCAGTAGCCGTCACTCAACCTATGAGGATGGCAACTGACGGAAAATGTGAGTTCCGCATAAAGATTGCCCCCATATCTGCTGCGCCCAGTAAAGAGAAGTATGTTCCATTAGTTGTATCATGGAATGTTACTTTGAAGTGCAATCTGAAGTGTGCCCACTGTTATATCAACGCGGCTGAAACAGAATTAGCGGATGAATTAAGTACTGACGCAGCGAAGATGCTTATCCATCAGATTACTGAAGTCAGCAGACCACTGTTGATATTGAGCGGCGGTGAACCCCTCATGAGAGATGACATTTATGAAATCATCAGGTATGGTGCAGACCGTGGCTTAAGGATGGGCATGGGAAGCAATGGTATGCTCATCGACGACGTGGTTACAAAAAAACTTGAAGATGCTGGAATGGGAACTGTTGCAATTAGTTTAGACTCAAGTATACCTGAACGTCATGATGATTTCCGAGGCGTTAAGGGCTGCTGGCAACATGCCGTAGATGCCATCAAGTCTCTTAAAAAGAGCAAGATAGAGGTTCAGGTTAACAGTACAGTGACTTTACAAAACTATGATGAGATAGATGACATAATGGCTCTGGCAGAGGATTTGGGTGTGGACAATTTTCATTTGTTTTTCTTGGTGCCTACTGGACGAGGAACCGACATTGAAGATATTACTCCGCAGATGTATGAAGACATGATTTCGAGTACTCTCGGCAAAATTACGAAGTATAAAATGAATGTAAAACCTTCCTGTGCTCCACAGTTTATGCGGGTTTCTAAGGAGCAGGGAGTTGACATGTCGCGGTGGGTTCGAGGCTGCATGGCGGGTCTCTATTACTGCCGCATCTATCCTTCAGGGGAGGTTACGCCTTGCCCGTATCTGCCCCTTGATCTTGGCAACATCCGAGAAAGGTCCTTCAAGGACATCTGGTTCAACTCAGAAGTCTTCAAGGCACTCAGGGACTTTGACCAACTGAAAGGAAAATGTGGAATTTGTGAACACCGTGAAGAATGTGGAGGATGCCGCGCCAGAGCCTATGGCGTAACTACAGATCAGATGGATTTTTGTGGTGCACTGCATGAACCAACAACGTCGCAAGGCGATTATTTGGCATCTGACCCGTGGTGCGTTTACCAGCCGAAAGTTTCTTCTAGAAAGAGGTAGAGTTGAAGTTGCAAAACATTTTTTTCCGCCAAAAATGAGGTCCTGATGATATATAGAGATAATAAAAGTTAGTGGCGAAAAGGTTTTAATGAAAGAACGAAATCGAATTGCTTTGGTTGCCCATTACCACAAAAAACAAGATTTGCTAGAGTGGGTGAAGTTTAACAAGTATCTTTTGAGTTTGCATGAACTCTTCGCAACTGGAACAACAGGAAAAGTTATCGAAAAGGCAGTTTTTGATTTGACGAGGCTAAAGAGCGGTCCATTGGGTGGTGACATGCAGATTGGTGCCAAGATTGCAAACGGCGAAATTGATTTTCTGATTTTTTCTGGGACCAATTGGAGTCTCTGCCCCATGACCCAGACGTTATGGCTCTTCTAAGAATGGCTGTGGTGTGGAATATTCCTGTGGCATGTAACCGCTCCACCGCAGACTTTCTGGTTTCTTCGACTCTGATGGATAAGGAATATGAAAGAAACCTCCCAGACTACGAAAACTATCGCCATCACTGAGTAAGCACTTCAATCGATTTATAATTCGTAACTTGTCAAGCCTTTGTCTCTGTTTTGGGTTAGGTGCTGCTCTAAATTTCAGAAAGGTTTTCAAGACTAAAAACTTATTATGTTTTAATGTAACCCATGTTCATGGCAAGTGTTAAGAAAACCGCTTTTCTACTATAAAACATAAGATAAAAAAGAAGAAGATTCTTTGGTGAATAGGGTGAACAGCTTAAAGCTTCTGCAACATTTGCTTAGCATTACTACAATATAGAACTTTATGTTGCTTTGTCCGAAACCGCGAGTAACTTGGGTTTAATAACAGCTAGCTAATGGAATCAAAATATTTCTGAAACTTTTGGCAACACCAACAACAATCAGAAAGAGTTTTAGGTTGAATCAAGGGTTGTTTTGGAAAATACAAATTCAAAATGTAACAAAAGATGAATACACATATGAAAGACTAAAAGATGTTCTTGAAATTACTTACCTAAAAAAACGTGATGAAGCCCTAGAAAAAGCAATCCTTAAAAGATGAAAAAACTAGATGTCTGCGATTTTTGCTGTGTATAATTAAATTACATGTTATTTTGAAATTGGGAATTAGCAGTATAAGGATGCAGCACATGTTTGTGAGATATTTCGATTTTTGATACAAGTCTAAAACAAAAACAATGGTTATATTCAGTCGTAAGATATAATGAAATAGTGTATTCTTATGAAATCACCCAAAACCCAGAAAAGAAAAATGGAGCATCCAATAATGAAATGGGATCCCTGTATTGCAAAATTCGAGGATTACAAAATTAGAAACGCCAAAGTAGAGTGGTCTCCGTCATTCCCTCGTGCCTCCCCGCGCATTAACCTCCATGAATTGCCACGTCACTTAGTTAAGTGGATTAATCATTAGTTGCGCTGGCGCATTTTAGCAGTTTTATTGCAGCCATTTTTGCTCCGATTTCTGCCAAGTCCCTATTTTCTCCACTGCCCACAATGATGACATCGTTTTCTTTTGGATTCAACTGTATAACCAGTTTGTCATGTAATTCGGGCATGCTTTCGCAAAGATTCTCCTCTTCCTGAGGCAACTCCAGCTTGTTGCTGGAAAAAATCAGAGTAGTTGCCCCTAATGCTCCACTTTTGATTGCTGCATCTCTTTGTTCCATGCCGCTCCCTATTGCCTGAGCTGCGTCCCGTACAAGAACTGCAATATTGAATGCTCCAACTGTTAGAGGACTGCTGGGAACATCAATACCTTCGCTGAGTTGGCCTCGCAAGTCAGAAAACAGCTTCTTTCCTTCTCCAGAGAAGGAGATTCCGTTTCTTGAACTTTGAGTTACACCCTCATTTTTTAAGTGCTTCAGAAGGGTGCGAGTTGTGCCTTCCCCTAACCCCATCTCTTTGGAAAGCTTTATTCTGCCCACGGTTTGGTATTTTCCAATCAGTTCCATCGCCTTAACCACATGTGCCTCATTGAAGGCTGGTGCTGGTCCAGGCGCAATCTTTCTCGTAACTCGCTCAATCATATCGAACAGGTTCAACGGCGAATCCCCAACGCACAGTAACATATTACAGGAATTTGTTTATAACAATTAACCTAAAAATTATCAACATCAAACGAATGCTCTTTGCCATGATGTAGCGGCAAAGTTTGATAAAACAGCAGAACATACATTAATTGACTAAGCATGAGGGATCGTGAAAAACCTTCAAACAAGCAATTCTTGTAACAGGCACTCCCGGAGTAGGAAAAACCACAATCGCCCACAAGTTAGCCTCCAAAATGGAGGCCAACTACTTAGGGATAAATGAATTGGTTAAAGAACAGCAGCTCTTTACCCGAGTTGATGACGAAAGAGGCACTCTAATAGCGGACACAGAAAAAGTCTTGGAAAATCTGGAAAAACTCCTAGCCAACACGACGGGCACGACCGTAATCGAAGGACACTACGTGGTTGACGTTGTTCCAACAAATTATGTCAAAACTGTTCTTGTTCTTAGACGCGATCCCCGTCAACTCAAGGCTGTGCTAGAGGAGCGGGGTTATGACTCAAAGAAAGTGTGGGAGAACCTGACAGGTGAAATACTGGATGTTTGCCTCTTTGATACCCTGTCAGTTTATGGTTCTGACCAAGTTTGCGAAATCGATGTTAGCGACAAAACCGTAGATATCGTAGTAGAAGAGGCAGCGCGGGTGCTTGAGAAAAAAGAAACCTGCAGACAGGGAACCGTTAACTGGTTAAAGAAACTAGAAACTGATGGACAACTAGAAGAGTTCCTGAAAAAGATGATTTAGCCCAGCAACCGTAGAATTTGCTGTTTCGTCAATAAAGTAATGCCCCGACGATTAGCATATGCTTTGGCATGACCACTAAACTTTTCAGAAATGATGATGGGCTTAGGAAAACCAACGTCCTCTGCAGCCTTATCAATATTAATTACGATGTTAACGCCGACAGTCCTGTTCCAATCTCTAATCCAAACAGAACGCTTCTCCTTGCCACGCCGAATTATTAAATCAAACTTCTGTGAAAGTCCAGACTCGCCCTCTAGAACAGCATCTTTCTCCGTCTCGTAGCCATTCTGCCTGAAATATTTTGCAGCAAGATTTGCCAAGGAAAGCCGACTCATTTACCTGCATCCTCTTAAAGCATTTAAGCGATGGCAACAAAAAGCTTTTCCCTCTAAGGATGTGCACAAAATGTATGTGGTGATTGTCTGTTATGGTTGTGGACGATTTCTGCTGGCTAAAGGCACCCAAAAAACTAAACGCTGCCCATACTGTGCGACCCGGTTAAAGTTGGTTAGTGCAAAAAAGGTTGCTCAGGTAAAAACTGCTCAAGAAGCGTCGAATTATATTCGTGCCATGAAAAGAAGAAGGGACTATTAGTAGACTAAGTGGTGTTTTGTGGTTTTACGTTGTTGTTGAAGGGGGTAACTAAAAAATAATATTGTTTAGTAAGACAGAAGATTTAATATGTTAAACAAGCCCTAACTATGAGAAAGAGGGCACACAATGAAAGACATAACAACCAACATAGCATACATAATTCTCTTCATAGGTATCGGTTTGCTTGCTTTCACCTTCATAAGTGCCTATATATTCCTCATCAACGACCCAAATATCACAGGTTCATCCGACCTAGTAGACGTCTTCGGTAGCGCCCTAGCCCCCCTCATTGGAGCATCCATTCGAATAATGTACCTCGGCATTATGGGATGGATAGGCACAGGGCTAACAGCAAGGGGAATACAGCTTATTATACAACTCAAACGGCTGGCAACTCCCCAACCTCAAACACGACCTAATCCCGTCATAAATCAAAAGGAACCTGTACCTGCTAAGAAAGGACCAAAAATTCTTGTTCAAGCAAGCCAAAAGTGAAGGAAAATTAAATGAAGATAACTACAAGCATGCTCACAGTAGCCACTATTATATTGTGGATGGTGATTCTCTTATTTTCAGTAACTGCAGTCTATTCAGTGATGAATGTAGGCGTGAACATTGGAGAAGCACAAATGCTTCCCACCAGCAGCGGCATTAAATTTTCTTTGCCCTTCTCCATAGATAACAACGGTTACTACGAAATTGCTGATTTGAACCTAAGAACCCGTGTTACAGACCCAGATGGACAAGTGCTGGATTTGACAGAAACCCTTGTCGACTCGATACCCCAAGGAAAAACCGTTAACGAGTCCCACACAATCAAGGTAGACCTAGACGACATACTGGCCATGGACCACCTGATTTTTATGCTGAATGACCACAAATTCACTGTAGAAATCTTTGCAGACCTCAACTTTGCTCGGGCTATCCCAGTGCAACTTTCAACAAATGTGTCGCTGCCTTGGGGTGCACCCTTTGCTGATTTCTCTATAGGAGCTCTCTCTGTTTCTCAGCATAACAGCAGCCATGTCGAGGCGGTGATGCCTGTAAGCTTTGAAAACCACGCCGTCATTGACATTACAGGGACATTGAAAATGGAAGCCTACAACAATTCAGACCAGCACATAGCATCTGGAGTCACCGACATCAATGCGGTGTCGAACCAAAATTTTGGGGACAACATTCTTCTTTATGTGAGAGTTCAGGATGAATCGAAGCTAGCAGATGGTGGAAAGCTGCACATTCTATTTGAGACGCATCTGTTTACTGTGGATTGGTGGGAGCATTATGGTTGAGTTAGACTCGAATTTTATCATGAATACGGTATTCCCGAGAGTTATGAAGGCTGCTCTAATGGGTGCATTAACGTACATGGTCGTCTATTACTTACCCTTGGCGCTCCTCCCCAGCAACCTACCCTTGAGCATGATGCCCTTTGATTACAAAGGTCAACTTTTCCAGTTTGCAGTAATATCCGTTTTCTTTGCTATTGCAGGGCAACTCTTCGCCAAGACCGTTATAGGACACGGTTTCGGAATAGCAAAAGCCATTGTTATAGTTACCTACTTTTTGGTCCTTTCAAATGGCGGCGTACTAAATTTGACAGTGCCAGTTGAAGATTTTACGTTAAATTTGACAGTTGACATCACCATCATTTTGTTGATGATTATAGCAGTGAATATGCTAAGTGTAGCAAAGAATCTTCTTGGAGCTATCGGCATTCTCACCGAAAAATCTACGGACATTGACTTCCATTAAACAAAGAAGAACAGCATGGTCAAGATTATGGCTGTACCAAAAAAAGCGTTAATTGTCTCATTGTTTATGGTTCTGCTGACATTAAATGCTCTTGCTTGCCCCGCATTTTCCATCACCCTTAATTATAGAGATGCTGAAATTGCTGGTTCGTCTGTGTTTCCAGTTTCGGTTTCTTATGAAGTGCCGGTCTACCAAAAGGGTATGTCCTTTTCGACTTGGAGCCCTGACGCTTTTGGCAGCTCAGAATCTGACGAATCTTTGGCTCTTTTGTCCGAAACAAATACGGAGTGGATATCCCTT
>JAFGGM010000053.1 GCA_016930555.1 Candidatus Bathyarchaeum sp. | reverse complement strand
TACATAAGGTTCGCTAGAACTTCTTTTTCATAGGTTGGCCTAACAAGAACCACATCCTCAACATACGCCCTTAACGGCTCAGCAACGCTCCATGCCTGAGAGATACAGCCTTGAGGATGACGGGGCTCATCTCCATCGAAGATTTCGCTGATTGTTCCTAATCCTGCTTGCTGTATTTGTTCTTGGAAAAGTGGCTGCAGGAAGGTTTTAAAAGCAAATTTTCGCCAGTTTTCTTTATGGTATTTAGTTTTTAGGAAGGCTGTTGTGAAGGGTCCTAGAAGCCATACCCAGACAGTGCCGTTGTGATATGCGCTGTCTCGATGGTTCCAGTCGCCAAGATAGTTTCCTATATATCGTGGGTCCGTGTCTGATAGTGTTTGAAGTCCATAGGTTCCCCACAAACGTTTCCAGACAACATCAACAATCTTCTCAGCCATTTCCATGTCAATTATGGGAAAATCTAGGGATATCGCAATCAACTGGTTTGGTCTAAGTGACGCGTCAGCACCAAAATCCCCAACCACGTCAAAAAGATACTCTTTTTTTGGGTTCCAGAATTTTTGTACAAAGCTGGCTCTAGCCTTCTCAGCGAGACTACGATATTTTTCTAATTTGTTAGCTTGGTTGAATCGTTTTGCCAGTAGCTCCATAGTTTTCAGGGCGTTGTACCATAGGGCTTGAATTTCCACTGCCTTGCCGTCTCTGGGTGTGACAAATCGGTAGGGTGTAGTTGCATCCATCCAAGTCAGCTGGGGACCATGAGTAATGAGTCCATCGTGGTCCATGTGGATACCGAAGATTGTTCCCTGAAGGTGGTATTCGATAATTTCCTTCATGGTTGTCCACAGTTTTTCCTGAACAAACGTGTAGTCCCCTGTGTACTTGAGATATTGAAGAACCGCGTTGAAGAACCATAAGGTGGCATCCACGGTGTTGTAGAGGGGAATGTCTCCAGCCTTGTCCGAGAAACGGTTCGGAATCACGCCCTTATCGCAGTATCGCTCAAAAGTCATCAAAATCTCCTGAGCATCCCCGAATCTTCCAGTCACAAGGGTCAACCCAGGCAATGAAATCAGCGAGTCCCGTCCCCAGTCATCAAACCAGTGATAACCAGCAATCACAGACTTTCTTCTGGTTGAAGCGCGATAAACAATAAACGAATCTACAGCTTGAATAAGCCATTTCAACCAATCATCAATTTCCAAGGCACCATAACGTTCCTTAAAGTGTGTTACTAAGCCCTTGCGCCTTTCCAACTCCTCGCGAAGTAATGTTTCAATGTCTTCTGTTGTTTTGCCAAAAGATGAGAAGAGTCTCTTGGCCTCGTCACTTGTTCTTCCAGCGACAGCAAGAACATGAAAACGTTTGGCTTCTTTGGGTTCAACCGAAAAACTGAAAAATCCTGGTCTAAATTGGTCGTCGACATTGCTTTCCATTCTAGCGGCGTCACTTCTGAAAAAAAGTTTTTCAACCCACCAGCTTTCTTCCACAAAGGAGCTGTTTTGGCTTGGTGCAAGAACGAGGGATGAAATGGAGTCTGATGTCTCAAGCAGCACAGCATTTCCGATTCGTTTCTGAAGGAAGCTCCACTGTAGAGCATTCTTGTTGGTCATGTTGTAGATGTGCCTTGAATTAACAAGGGGTGAAACATTGATAGAGAGTCCTTCTTCAAGGGGATTAAAAACCTCGTAGATTATGGCTGTTGCATTTTTCATGTAAGGCATAAAAACTGTTTTTTGAAGTCTAACACCCTCTACTTCATACGTGAAGGTTGGGAAGGGGTCGAGAACAAAACTAGAGAGATAACGGTAGCCTTCAGGGTATATTACATCATGAAACTCGTTTGCGCCAAGGGCAAAAGTTTGTGTTCCAATCCTCAGTTCTTCATCTAACTTTGTTAACAAAATCCAACGATTTATGGGTGGATTAAGGGCTGCAACAAGAAGACCATGATACTTTCGAGTGTTGATTCCCAGAACTGTTGAAGAAGAGTACCCGCCTAAGCTGTTGGTTACAAGCCATTCTCTGCCTAAGGCTTTGTCAACGTCAGAAAGAAGGTTTCGCCCAATAGCCAGTTTAGGTAGATCCACTTTGGCATCCCCGTCAGATTTAATGCAATAGCTTAGCTATGTTTTTTCCTGTACTAACATTAAAGTGACTAGCTACGGTGCCACATTTGCTCCTAAGCAGCAGAGCATGGAAAACTGGAAGCTCAAGCTCTGTAAGGGTTTCGGCGTAGCCCATACCCTTAGCAACAACCAAATCCACATTATTGTAGACATCTAGAAACTCTCTTGAACATTCGTCAGGGAATAACCCAACAGAATCTGAACCTGTGGTCATCACTCTGTCTGCCACCTTGTCTATGCCAACAATTTTGGCATCCTCTAACAGGGCATCGTTAAGTATAGGGGCGGCTTTAACGGCTACCGTGACATCGGCACCAAGATTTCTCAGTTCTTTAACAAGCAATGTGTCAAGGGCTATTTCTCCAGCGTTGTCAGTCAAGTAAAGAACGGTTTCCGCCTTCTCTGCCTTATCAAATATTTCTGCAATTTCATCCAATGCCAAGTCACTTTCAGCCTGTTGAATCAGCTTATCAAGCTCCTCGAACTTAAAGGGGTTGTCGGGTAAGTCAAATTCCATTATATTGCCGACGATGGCTGAGAGACATGCCTTCCTGAACCGTTGCTGTGGCGAAGTTTCCTTCTGTATGATGTTTTCGGCTAGGGGAACTACTGCCATAGCTTTCCTGTTGCTGAGTTGCTTCTTGTGTTTATAGGGGTCAGGGTTTCCTGTTATCTGACGTATCAGCCGGTCGCGTTTTGTTCCTAAATCTGCGGGGTTGGCTGTTGGCTTGAATTCTGTAGCCAAGAAACTTAGGACAGCAGACAAGGTTTTAAATTGTTTCTCCTTGTCTTCTGTGGCTTGTTGGATTTGATGGAAACCACGATTAATAATACATGAAATGCATCTTAGTTCAACTTTCAATTATCAGTTCCTCTATTGGACAGCTCTAAATCGGTGCACATTGTTTCAAAATCAAGCATTACATTGCGGCACTTATGGCTTCTGAAAAGTCCATAAGCACTTTACGTGGGTCTTTGGCTTTCACTATTCCGCTGGCAACCAAAACCCCTACAGTGCCAAGCTTCAGAGCAGCAGCTACATCCTCGCCCTTAGTTATTCCAGCACCGCAAAGAGTTACAGCAGAGGGATTCACATGCTTTACAAGGGCAACCATCTCAGTGACTGCATCAGGCTTAGATTGGGAAACGGGAATGCCGGTTCCTATCAACTCAGGCGGCTCCAAAGAAATTATATCAGGTTTAAGTGATGCAGCAGCCCCGCTCACGGCAGCGTTGCAGGTGCAAACCACAGAAACCATTTCAGCTTCACGTGTTCTTGATATTATGTTTTCTATTGCACACAGTTTGAGTTGCTTTTCTGCGTGGTTGATTAATGTGCCGATTGCTCCAGCTTCTTTTACTGATTCTAGGAGAACGTGTCCTGTAGAACTGCCTGGCAGTATGGGGTCAACATGTTGTGAAAAAACTGGAATTGAGACGACGTCACAGACGGATGCTATGTCTGCGAGCTGGGGCACCACGCCAATGGCAACTCCTGTTTCTTTGCTCACTTCGTCTGCGGTTTTTGACAGTTTAATGGCTCTTTTTCCAGTAGCTTCAGAATAAGTCTTGTAATTAACTATGATGATTGGAAACTTAACTTTCATAGTGTTCGCCGCTTAATGTTATGTGTATAAGGAACTTAAAGAGTTAGTCTCAATAAAATTAACGTTTCTATGGACAACTCCTAAATACAACTCAGAATCAGCAAAGCTTTGTTCAGCATATTCACGCGCGCGCATCCTTCTGATTGGTTTAGAAAAAGAGCAAGAAGAAAAAAGGAAAATTTGAGGGTTGAATTGTTAAATTTGTTGAGAACAGAAAACCCTTTCATACTTCATCAGCAAATAATTTTGTGACCTTTTCGGCGGAGTGAAGATGAGGAGACCCATTGGAGGAAAAAGAAACCCCACGATTATAGGGCAAATGAAGAAGCCTAAGCCCTCTTTGAAAGATAATGAATGGGTTCTGAAGCTTCTAGATGATCCCAAACTCGCCGCAAACGTCAACTACGACAAAGAACAGATAGTGACCAAGATACAAGGAAGAAACCTATGTGCCGCATGCAAAGGGGGCAAATTCCTGTGCGGCAAAGAAAGATGCCCCCTAGTTGTCCGATTCAGTTCATACTTTAGGTCTTCTACTTTTCTCCAGGGTACCGACTTGGATGGAGCTTGCCCGCCAGGAGTTTTTGTGGGTCGAATTGGTTATCCATACGTTTATGCAGGTCCTCTTGTTCCGCCTATTCATGAAGATACAAGCCAGTTTGATGAGCCTGAATCATGGTTTGGCAAGTCTATTGACGAAATTGTGGGTTTCCGTTCCATGCTTGTAAGAGGAAAACATAGGGTTCATGCGAAAAAGTTTGAGGAATCTGGAAAAATCATGGACCAAACCATCGATTTAGCTTTGTCAATGAATCCAGTTGATGTTGAGTTGAATCTGAAAAAGAAGCCCGCTGCCGCCCTTATTCTTGATGACCAGATTCAGCCCTTTGGACCCTCTGCCCTCGTCAAAGACATGCGAGTATCGAATCCTAAATGGGATCATCATATCCAGAAAGCCTACTTTGACAATGACCTAAAAGCCTCCGAGGCTGTAACAACATTGTTCCAGAAGGGAACGATGGTCACTAAAATTCAACGAGCCTTCAGCGTTGGCGCCTTCGGAATAAAAGATCAGAGGCGGCTAGTTCCCACTCGTTGGAGCATAACAGCTGTGGACAGCATTATTTCGAAAGAAATGATGGAAAAAATCAAAACATTTCCTGAAATCAACGAGTACCGCGTCTACGAGTCACGTTATCTGGACAACCAATTTGAAATCTTGATGATGCCCAGAGAATGGAGCTATGAGGCAATGGAAGCGTGGTACCCGGGCACGGTTTGGAATGTAAACGGCAGAAACATACTTCTTTTTGGGGACTATGAAGGCTATGACGGTCGCACCACCTACGCCAGCATTGGAGGCTGCTATTATGCAGCTCGTTTAGCGGTGGGAGAACTGCTTATGAATGAAAGGAGACAAGCTTCGGTGGCTGTTTTTCGTGAGGCTCGCCCCGGATATATTATGCCTGTGGGAGTATGGCAGGTAAGAGAGAATGTAAGGAACGCCCTGAGGCAGAAACCACACAAATACAACACACTAAATGAGGCTCTAACACGTATTGGTAGCCAGTTCCAGATTCCTATAAAACAATGGATAAACAAAAGTATGCTGCTAAAGAAGGCATTGTTCCAGAAAAGGTTAACAGATTACTTCGGAAAATAAAGGATTACTTCGGTTTTTTAGGAGAGTTTTTCACCGCCAATTTCTTATTTTTTGGTTTAAGAACGAAAGCAGTTTATCTCTTGTAAAATCAAAGTTAGCTTTGGAAAAAGTGGAGTTTGCCTTTCACCTAAATTTCAGTGTATCGTCACTACGAGTTCCTGCATTCTGTAGGAATGGTTTTTTAGAAATGAAGGCAAGGTAATACTACCGTGCGTGCTTCTTGGTAGTAAGATAGCTAGGCTCGGTGTTGAGAGGTAACACGCCCTTCTCTGTTTCAGTTAGCTGGATGCTAGTCATGTAATATCAGGTTCGGTTAGCCAAAGCCAACAGGTCTGATAGACGTAGCTGCCAACTCTACTTCCGTGACCAACAGCTATTTGTCCCTTGCCATTTAATTTATGGTTCTTTTCTTGCTTAAAGGATTTGTTGACCAAAATTTTTTTCAAAAAATCTAAAAAATTAGTTTCACTGAACTCTCCCCACTAGTTCTGATGTCGTTCAGACCTCAGATTTATAGCCACTTTTACTCTAGTAGGCTAACCCCCGTGGAGGTAGCGAAATGAATCAGTCAGAAAACAAGCAGTTGATAATTCGGCGATTAACTCATATTCAAAACCTTGCCAAACAGAAAAAATTCGCTGAAATCGAGTCTCTAATAAACAATAACTACGTGTAAAGCGAGTCTCTCCACTCTAACGAAAGTGAAAAAAATGTATCACAAATTAGTATTGGAGCCAACTTTCTCCCAATTACAACTGTCACTGAATATCGAAAATGTTGACAATCTATTTTCTGGCTTCATGCTCGGTGATTTTGCAGTTCTGCGTGGGTTTTCAGTTAATTCTCTATTGTCAAGTTTATGTGTCCGTGCTCAACTTCCTTATCAGTTAGGCGGTTTAGAAACTAATGTGCTGTTTATCGATGGCGGTAACAGTTTCAGATTGTATGAAATTTCTTTGGTAGCACAAGCTTGTGAGCTTGACCCGAAAGAAGTTTTGGAAAGAATCTACGTTTCCAGAGCCTTTACAGCTTATCAACTGACGTCTTTGGTTTTAGAACAGTTACAGAATGCCATCGAGAAATTTGACTCAAAGCTCATTATTCTGTCTAATCTTGCACAGTTATATCTTGATAAAGATATTCCGAAGAAAGAGGCAGAAGATGTTTTTCTGCAACTAACTAAATATCTAGCTGACTTTGCAAATAAGAATCATGTGATTCTGGTTGCTACGCATCCTCCACGTTCTTGGTCAAAGAATAGCAGATTCTTTGAAGAGGTGTTATGTTCCAGAGCGTATGTTGTTGCTACAATTAGGAAGTTCAGGAATAGACCACATTTTGTCTTAGAGAAACATCCATCGTTCAAGTTGGGAAAAGTCGAGCTTCCTTCTGAAGAAGTTACTCTACTGGATTTCTTGGAGGGTTAGTTTATGGGTAAAACCGTAGAATCTTATCGCATGGCGTTAGACCGTGAAGCGCAAAGGTGGATCGGTTTTGCTCGGGCTTTACGGAAAGAGGATAGGGTGGTTTTTGAGCAATTAATGGATATTTGTCGAAATTACGCCTCTGCTGGAAGTAATGCAACACGTCCTGTAATGTTCGAGGCTATGATTATGTCAGTTCTTTTGCATCAACAGAAGATTTTGAACAAGCTAGAGAAGAAATGATTTGCAGTCTCTGAACAAATCACATTTTAAGCGATTGAAAGGTTGGATATTTGACGTTTATCCATCAGTACCTAGACAGATGAATGTCTGGGTAATCACTGAGGAAGGTAAACGAGTTCATTTGATTGATGAGTTTGAACCTAGAATCTACGTTTCAGATAGAGAAAAACGGCTTCAGAACCTATTTCAAGAGCTTGGTTCTGACATTTCTGTTGATTGTTGTAGGTTTGTTCAGAAATATGCTACTCCAACTGCTTCTGAAAAAACCGAAGTGCTTGAGATTGGTCTGAAAGATTATAAAAAATGCTCTTTTTTAGTTCGCAGGATATTAAAAGCTGGGAGATACTTGCGTTATCGTGTCCATAACTGTGATTTGAAGCCCTCTCAGCACTATTTGTATGAACGAGACATTTTTCCGCTTGCTTTTGTCGAAATTGAGGTCAAACAATTCGGACTGAGATATAGTCTTCTGGATTCTGTTGAAAGCATTGATTATTCTGTTCCTCCTCTCAGGTTAATTAGTTTGAATTTACATGTTAGTAAAAAGAATAGGTTAGCGGCGTTTAACGAGTCACTAGAAAAAGCAGTTCTTTCTACTGCAGGAAAAGAGTTTGTTATTGATTCAGGTGAAGAAAAGGACAAATTGTTGCAGATTGTAGATACGATTGCATCACTTGACCCTGACATAATTTTGACTAGAGGTGGAGATTCCTTCATTTTTCCTTATCTTGCAAGGAGAGCGTTAGTGAATAATGTTTTGAACAGTTTTGTTTTGAGTAGAGATGGTTCTCCTCTTATAGCGGAACATAAAATCGGAAAGAGTTACTTCTCTTATGGTCGAACTTTTTATCGAGCACCAACAAGACGTTTGTATGGCAGAATACACATAGATGAAAGTAATACATTCATTTGGAGAGAAAGTGGCATTGAGGGGCTAGTTGAGATTGCCCGCAGTTGCAGAGTTCCATTGCATAGAGCCTCTCGGTCTTCAATTGGCACAAGCATGTCGTCTCTCCAGAACTGTCAAGCAGTGAAGGATAACTATCTTGTTCCACGTAACAAGCATGTTGGGGAAGCTTTCAAGTCTGCGTACCAGTTACTAGTTGGAGATAGAGGCGGTTTTGTTTACGAACCGAGGATGGGCATTCATGAAGGCGTGGGAGAAGTTGATTTTTCTTCTATGTATCCTTCGTTGATGTCAAAATACAATATTTCAGCTGAAACTGTTCTCTGCAAATGTTGTCCTGATTCTAGTTTGAGGATTCCTGAGCTTGGATTTAATATATGTGAAAAGAGAAGAGGGATTGTTCCTAAAGTTTTGGAGTTTGCTGTTAAGAAGAGGCTTAGCTACAAGAAGTTAGTAAAAGAGACTAAAGATGAAGTGTTGAGAGAGGTTTATGACAAACGACAATCTGCCTTGAAGTGGATTCTTGTCACTTGTTTTGGTTATCTAGGTTACAAGAATGCCAAGTTTGGCACAGTTGACGGTCATATGGGTGTTTGTGCTTTTGGACGAGATGCATTATTGACCGCTTCTCATATTGCTGAAGATAGAGGATTTAAAGTAATTCATGGAATTGTTGATTCCTTGTGGCTGAAGAAGGAAGGGGCATCTTCTGAAGAATACGGTAAATTGGCTCAAGAAATCAGTGATGAAGTAGATTTGCCATTAGATTTTTCTGGTCTTTACAAGTGGATAGTTTTTCTTCCTTCAAAGACGCATCCGAATGTTCCTGTTTTGAACCGCTATTATGGAGTCAAAAATGATGGAAAACTTAAGGTTAGAGGACTTGAGATTCGTAGAAGAGATACACCAAAGTTTGTTTATGATGCTCAAAGGGAGATGCTTAATGTTCTAGCATCTGCTGATGATTCAAAGTCTTTTGTTGAAACAATTCCTTCTGCTTTAAAAGTAGTTAAAGAGTATAGAAGAAAATTACTTGATGAAGAAATTCCAGTTTGGGATTTGATAGTTACTAAGAGGCTTTCTAAAGACTTGGAAGATTATACTCAGAAAGTCAGTCAAGTTATTGCAGGAGAGCAGATTAGAACAGAAGGTTTTGAGGTCTCTGCAGGCAAAAGTGTCAGGTTTCTTTTTACAAGTGCAAAGAATAAACGGTACAAACGGAGAGTAAAAGCCAGGGAACTAATAGAAGAAAGTACAACTCCCGACGTAAGAAAGTATATTTCACTTCTTTATTCTGCAGCTTCAAACATTCTAAGTCCATTTTATTATTCACCCGATAAAGTGTATGAATATGTTCGGGGCGTAAAATGCACGAGACTTGATTCTTTCTGAATATTCTCAAAAACTATCAAGCAAATAGAAGGAACAATCTACGTCGAATGTGACTTGTGCTGGAAAATAACCACATGGCACAGCATGGAGTACATTTGTGGTCACACAGTCTGCATAATATCTCTCCCAAAAGAAAACTTTTCTTGTTCTGTTTGCGGCGGAGACCTAAAAGAATTGCATTTTTCAAAAACAGAATCTACTTAAGGCACGCTATAGAAAACCAAGAATAAGGGATTTGGTATGTCTTTTTCGATTGCCAGTAAGTTTCATCCTTTCGCATTGTTAGCTAGCATGGGAATATTTCTAGTGATTATGCTAAACTTAAACAGTAACACACCACTTGCCGAAAAAATGCTGTTTCTGGGAATTGCTGGTTCAATATACTTCCTTATACTAACATTTGAATCTTGGAGAATAAAC
>JAFGGM010000052.1 GCA_016930555.1 Candidatus Bathyarchaeum sp. | reverse complement strand
CCGTAGGTTCTAGTTATGCTTACTTGCCGGAGTTAGGTTTAACCTTAGCCATTGCTATGGCTAATCACAATATTCCTGAAGGAATGGCAATTGCTATTCCAGCATGTTTAAGTGGTTGCTCTAAGTATTCTGCTTCTCGTCTTGCCTTGTTTTCTAGTTTAGCTGAACCAGTTGGGGCTTTGGTCTCTGTTTTATTAATGGATGTTTTTAGTGGCTTTGTGCCTCTTGGATTGGCTTTGGCAGCAGGTATTATGGTTTTTATTACGCTTGACGAGATAATCCCTGCGGCTAGCCAAAAAGGTCATGAACACTGGACTTCTTTGGGGATAATTGCAGGTAGTATGATCATTTTCATTTTACTAGGATTTTTGATGCAATGATTTGTTGACCAAGTAGTTTAAAAGAATGGTTCAGATATGAATAATTATTCATAAGAAGTTGATTTAGTTGGGGGTTAAAGATTAACTCAGATTGTGTTTAATAACACTGTTACAATATTTGTCGTGTTTAAATTGTAATGGTAAAAATCTAGCTCTAAACTTACACATATAGCTCTATTATGCTCCTAATAAGGTTGAGAAAGTGAAGAAAAACTGCAGCAGTATATGAATCGCAGTTTTGTGGTTTAGACGAGTCTTGCCCCATTCAGAGTTTTAGTTTGCCACGAAAATCGTTTTAGTTTTGTTGTGTTTCCGTATCCACAGGCGGCGCATTGTTTCTTATGTACGTTGTATGCCCTTTTGCCGCAACGTCTGCATTTAATGTGAACAGTTTTATGGGCACGTTTGCCAAATGAGGAGGTACCTTTGCTGACTTTTCCCACCTGATATCACCTTGGAGGAGGAGAAATTATTACCACGTTGTCTCCGCGGACTATTATTGCTCCTAGTTTGCTTACATTTTCTACATCTGTAGTGTCGTCTGTGTCATCTAACACCAAATTGAGGTGCTGGTCGAAGCCTTTGAGTCTTCCTCGCAGTTTCTTTCCGCCTCTGAGCCTAACAAGAACTATTTTTCCGAGGCTTTCTTCCAAGATTTTGGTGGCCATTTCGCTCATAAGATTCATCTCGTCAAATTTTGCTGTGCATCGTTAATAGGTTTAAACTTTATGATTTAAAGGTATCTACCGACTTTTTTGGAGTTAAGTAATTCTTTTGTGCGTATAAAGGGTTCTGTCTCTAATGAGTTTTGTGTTAATTTTTTTATAACAAAAAAAGAATAGAAATAGAAGAGTTTAGCCGCTGATAGGGGTTGTTTATTCGATTTTCATGGGCTCGCTTTTGGTTTGCTCTTCTTTCTTTTTGGGGATGGTGATGTCTAGCACGCCATTCTTGTATTTCGATGTCGCCTTTTTAATGTCTACCTTGGTGGGCAATTCAACTTCTTTATAGTATTTGCGTTCATTGGCATCAACTGAAATCGTCAACTTATCCGCTTTTCCGGAGAGTTTGATGTCTTCCTTTTCTACACCAGGCAATTCAACTATAACCCTGATTTCGTTTTCTCCAGGTATCACGTCTGCTAAGGCTTCACGCTTCTCTTCAAAATCCACTAGTTTTTTTCCTGTACTCGTTTCTGGCTTGAGATTTCCAAACTCGGTTACTTTTGGTTTTCCATCTGGACCTACGGTTACGCTGTAGCCGTACACGAATGGTCCCCAGCTCTTTACTTGTGTTCCGTCAGGCAGTTTTTGTTCACGGGTCAAATCTTCGGGCGAAATCTTGGATAGGTTCTCGAACTGCTTTGTCATCATTTCTTCCATTTCTTTGAAAGCTTCCGCTATGTCTCCTAGACCGCTTCTAAAGAAGGGCCATCCTCTTTTTGACAATCTGTCTTCTTCTGGCACGATCTTTTCACCTCCTCAAATTCTCTATCTCTTCTAGAGATTCTAACAGTCGGCGCAGGGCAAGGCTCAAGGTTAGAAACGCCGATTGACTGAATTCTGAGCAACTGTAGGTTCCTCTGCCTGTTTTCGTTAGAAATCCGCCGTCACTGAGCTTTTTTGAGTTCTCCCAGACTGTTTTTGGGTTCAAATCTAGGTCTCGCATGAAGTCTGCAAAGTTCATTGTGCTGTTTTCTTCTTGGACTAGTCGTCGCATCATTTTTAGGCGGGTTTGATTGGATAGGGCGTCGAACATGCTGGAGAATTTTTTGAAGTCTTCTTCGAATGCCGTTAATTCTGTTTCAAGTTGGTCTTTGGGCCATTCGGTGGGGGATAGTGGGATTTCAAAGACTATTTTTCCGTCTTTTACTAGTTGTAGTTTTAGGCTCATGTAGCCTCACCCTTTATTACCGTAAAGTAATAAGTGAGGTTCTTCCCATATAAATATTACTATTCAGTAATAAACAACTAATGTGCCCTAACCAAAAGAGGCACAAAAGCACAATACGCTATTGAATCCGTTCTATTCGACCTGCAATCTTCTTAACCATGCTGATGTGTCTTCTTTCATCATCAATCATCCGCTTCAGTGTTTGATATAGAAAGTCAGCGTTTTTCTTACCAAACAAATCTGAAACAATATTCGGGTCGGTGCTCTCCACTAATTTTGTGTACAAATCCTTGACAATCTCATCATTTTCTACGATTTTCTGGATTGCCTCAATGTCAAGCATACCAGTAAAGTCAAAAACACCGTCAGACATTTCGTTTGTAGGCATTTCAAGGTTAAGGGTTTTCAACAGGTTTTCTAGATTAAGTCTGTGCGTGTAGGATTCTCTAGCCAAAGTCAGAACAGTTGACCTAAAATTTTGTCCCACAGAAACAAAGCCTTTCCAAGCTGAAAGAGATTCAAACTTCTTTTCAATCTCCCAAGCTCTATGAAGCAGAAACTGCAGTTCCTCTTTTGTTGAGATTGACAATCAAACCACAAAAAAGACTCTATAATGCAGATTGATAATAGTTGTGAAGCAGAAATTCACACAAAAAATGGAAAAAACTAGACCAAAAGGCTTGAGTTGTTTCAGTAAATGTTAGAATTGTTTGGGGATATCTTGGTTTTCCATGATGTAGCCACAGTAATGGCATCTTAAACGAAGAGGCTCCTTGCTTTCAACATAGAAGGTGGATTTAACGGGTTCTTTGCTGTTTGAAATGCATGCGGGGTTAGCGCACTTAATTGCTTCCCGAATTACGTTAGGCAACTGGACCAGTTGCTTGTCCACAACCTTATAGTTACGGATGATGTTGATGCTGGCGTGAGGAGCCAACAAAGCAATCTTATCCACTTCCTCAGACTTGAGTTCTCTTCCCTCAATCTTAACCATATCTTTGAAGCCCAACATTTTGCTGGGTACATTAATGCCAACAGTAACTACGCCATGGACACATCCCGTGACCCCCAAAATCTTCAACACATCCAAAGCATGCCCAGCTGTAATGTGATCAATCACCGTTCCATCTTTGATCTTGGATACACGTAAAGTGGTTTCACCCAAAGCTAACCCACCCCTTCAAGATTCCGAGTTACTATGTGCAGCAAGTTTATTTATAGATGCTGTTAGTCTTCATCCTCCACGAGCTGCATAGGCTGTCCGCAACATACGAGGACTCCACTACCTGGTGAGACAACTTCTACCACGTTGCCACAGATTTTACAGGCGTACATTTCTCCTTGTTGTGTCACATTTCCACCTCCCATTCCTGTATGGTCTAGAGTTCTGTTGAAGGAAAGTCGATTCTACGCAAATATTTTTTAGCATATTCAGGTTCATGGGCAATCTCTTGGCTTTTTAGAAGCTGCCTTTCAAGGCGAACCAATGCTGTGTGAAATATTGTTTCCACCCCGTAACCTTCACTGGAACTAAAGAATGAGCCTCTTCTTGTCCGGAACTGGAGGCGACAATGAATCAGCCGCTGCCCTTTGTAGTTTGTTCCATGAGTTTTCATGTAAACGAAAAGAACACCTGATTCTAGGGTCTTTTGGTATTTGCGGGCAAAGGATTCGAAATCTTCCATGATAAAACCACGCTGAATATCGTCTATCTCTACACCCTTCACAGAAAACTGGACAGTTATCCTCTGTTTGGGCATATCCATTTCGGCCAGGGGCTCAAGAAGATCTCTTTTGGTCAATATTCCTGCAGGTCGTCCTTTGCTGATAACAACTAGAGAAGAAATTTTGAATTTCTGCATCTGTTCTGAAGCGTTTTTTAGTGTGGTCTCTGGCAAAACTGTGATAACTGGCTTTATCATTATCCCCTTGACTGAAATATTTAGTACAGGGTACTTTTCTCCAGATATGTCACCTACTTTTTGGCGTTGTCTTGGCTGAAAAATGCCTTTGATTAAATCTTTTATGCTCACAATGCCCACTAGGTTGCTGTCTTTAACCACAGGTACATGAGAGATGCCATGTTCCCTGAAGAGGCTCAGGACGGTACCCACAGAATCGTCTTCTTCGACAATGAAAGGTTTCTTTGTCATAATACTCTCAACTTTGGTGCTGCCCCACTTCCCAACAACTGCCCCCTGTATAACAGCATCATCCGTAACGATTCCAACCAGTTTATCTCCCGTGAAAACGGGAAGCTGACTAACTCCGCTGGTTATCATCAATCTTGCTACTTTGCTGAGTGTATCTTGGAGGGATACTGTAGGTGCTGAGCGCATCAGAGTCTCTACTTTGGTTGTCGCTGGGTCGCTCCTAGAACGGACTATCCATCTGTGAGCTATTACGCCCACGTATTTTCCTTTGCTGTTTACTACAATCAGAACTGGCGTTGACTCTTGTTTAAGAAGTGAGAGACAAGCGGAAAGAGTGTCTTCTTTGTTGACGCTCTTAAAGTTCGTTGAAAAAACATCTTCTACAATACTTGGAACCATATATATTTCTCCGATAGTTGATTTTTACAAAAACACCTCAAACACATACCTAATACCTCTTTGTGTAGTCTTTAAGTTTTGGGATAGAACATTCTAAATCTAATATGTCCCGGATAAAGCGGCTTTAGCAACAAACAACTATAAAAAAGTTGTCCGAGAAAACAACTTTTTCTAGTCAAGGCTGTTAGACAAATTTGTTAGTTTATTCTCTCAGCTAGTCTGTTTTCAATAAGTGTTATAATTTGCTCGTCCAATTCTTCAACATTAATTATTTTATTCTTTTCAAAATATCCATTACCAGGTGGCATCTTGATTTCAACTCCTTAAATTTAAATAGTAGCTTTTCTGGATGTAAACCTCAAAAAAAGGCGTATTATTCTTTGGCTTCTTTATCTTTCTTGATTTTAACAAACTTCTTTTTTCTACTTCTAAAATAGCTAGTGTATTTCTTGAACACTTCAACTAGTCCCTTATTCTTCAGATTAGGTACTGCACCCCACATTCGCTTTGGCAAATTATTGGTCTGAATTTCACCCACATCTTTGATGAAGTTGTATGTTTCTTTTTGTATTTTACTTAGTCCGTTCATTCTAAATTTCTGACCTCCTCAAAATTTTTTCCAACAACGTCTAATCAAAACCTATATTAACTAAATGTGTAATATAACCTGCCACTCTGTTCCTGATTTTTGTTGAAGTTACATCCGTGAGAGCGTCTACAATAGTTTTGTTACTTTCAAAATCGGAATTGAATCTCTTGGGGAACTGCTCTACAAGCTCCCGAGCCAAATTCTTTATGTGATCTGGTCTAACTTTTCCCATCTTCTTGTTTCCCTCCATAATCTAATTTTTAAAGTGAAAAATGTCGTTGAACCGAATGTCAGTAAATATAAACTGTTACTGTAAATACTATTAACTACTGGCTATCATTTTAGCCATCTAGTCTTTCGACAGTAAAAGAAATTTTGACGTTTGCTCTGTATTCAACAATTTTGCCTTCTTCAACTTTTCCGGTCCAGCCTCGAACATCGACGCCTTGGATGTTCCTCATGGTTTTGGCGGCGCGTTGAACTGCATTATCTACGGCGTCTTGCCAGTTCTTGCCTGAGATACCTACTAATTCGATTACTTTTATGACACTCACATTTTCACCTCGTTGTTAACAGAATGTGCGTTTAGTCAGGTCTAAGCCTAGAACTATTGTTCGGCCTGTTAAAACAACGTTTTTGTCGCTTTCCGATCCTTCGCCGTTTGGATCGGTTTGCTCGTTGCTCAACCGCAAATAGGTTCTGAGCATGCTCCCCGACTAAACAATATATTATTCTCAGCACGTAATATAAAGGTTATTTTGCAACATTAGATTGGTTAATTCATGTTGAAATTAACAGTTTTTTATGGGTTTTAATTTGAATGACTGGATTAGGGGGCTCATTTAGATAAAACGATTATATGGATGGTTGTGAAATGTTACTTGATGGTTATGTCAATAGGAATCAAAAAAATTTTGTTGGATTCGCTAAAATCGCGAGAATTATCTATTGTAGATTTGTCTAAAGCTTTATGTTCAGTTAACGGGGTGAACGAAGTAGACATCATTGTGGTTGAGGTTGATTCTTACACCGAAACGATGAAAGTAACAGTAAAAGGTCCCCAAATCAATTATAATCAAGTTCGGAAAGTAATGGAGAAACATGCCGTTTCCATAAAAGGGGTAGATGAAATCAGCGTAGCTAGAACATAACTTTCTATGGGGATAAGCAGGTTTAGATTAGAACCTGTATAAAATATCCAATAGCGAATGCTATAACACCAAAAAACACCATTCTTAATCCTTTCAGAAAGGGATTCGTTTTACCGCCTCTTCCTAAGTAAGTTCCTGCTACAAAAATTAATCCAAGAGCCAGTGTCACGGATATCCAAGCTGCAACAATTACATCAAAAAAACCGAATATCGAAACAACAAATGGAAGCAGTAGTATCCCACAGCAGGCAAGAGGCGTCAAAAAGTTCACGGAAGAGAGTAACAGTGCATAAGTCTTATAGTTCTCAGCAATAATTGACTTCTCTAAATTCAAGAAAAGCGCCTTCTCTAATTCCACTACTTTCTTTTCTCGCTCCATTGTTTCAGACTCGTAAACGCTGACTCCGCTCGATATACCCAATGCAAGACTACTGGCTATGGCAGTGCCGATTATGAGACGTAAATCTGGAACTACAGCAAAAACTGAACCTATGATTATTCCAAGCAAGGTGAAAGTTGAGTCGAATAAGGTATTTATGAAAAATCGTCGTAGAATCGGAGCAATCTCTCTGCCCCTTTTAACTAAAATATCAAGTCCCAAGTTAGATTTTCCTCATTTCTCTTGTTTCAGTAACCCAAATATTGATTGGAATACATGCTTTTTATTCTTAGGAGAATATTTGAATGTAAATAACTTAACAAGACTACTTTTTCACTGTAACTCATAAAAGTGTAGTTAACTATGTCTTGATATGGAGATAAAATTTGATTAAACAAGAAAATGACGGAAAATGGCTTGCCAAATGTGACATCTGCCAATGGAAAACTTTTGAATTAGAAAGAAAGGACGCTGAAAACAAGTTAGCAAACCACATAACCATAGTACATAAGAAGGGAATAACAGGAACAAAAAAGAAGAAAACACCCATTTCACCAGAAAAGATGCCTCCGAAAATTCCTTCACCAATTAAAGAA
This sequence comes from Candidatus Bathyarchaeum sp., assembly GCA_016930555.1. Taxonomy (GTDB): domain Archaea; phylum Thermoproteota; class Bathyarchaeia; order Bathyarchaeales; family Bathyarchaeaceae; genus Bathyarchaeum. The sequence continues at coordinate 3,506 of JAFGGM010000052.1, read as the reverse complement.
AACTAATGGACATCAACAACATCAGATAGGTAATAATTAACGGGTTCAAAGTAAAAGGCGGTTCAGGAAAAGTATAAAAAAGGAACAAAAACCTGTGCAGAGACAACAAATAAGAAAATCTCTTACAAACCCCATACGAAAATATCCCTAAATCTGCCCCCCTTAATCCACAATATAGCAAATTTAAAATAGCGGCTGCATAAATCCTTCCCGAAGAATCCGCTGAACTGTATTTGAGGTGTCAAAACGGAAACATGGCAAAAGCCCGAAATAACGGAACCTGCAAGGATTTAACACTTAGATTGTCAGATTTACGACCCAGCGACTGGAGCGACGCTCGCGAACGTCAACTGAAACTGAAACGCCAGTCATGGCAAGTCATGGTCGGGAACACAATATTTCTTGAAGCCAGAAACTTGGCTCCAATCCTCGGTTGTGAACGTGTCTATCTGAAGTTTGAGGGCAGCAATCCAACTGGAACCCAAAAAGACCGCATTGCCATGGTGCTTGCTGATCAAGCAGTCACGTCAGGGCAGGAGGCAATCTCCTCTGCAACATGTGGCAATTTTGGTGTGGCTGTCGCTTATGCTGCGCGGCATTATGATGTGGATGCCCATATCTATATTCCCAAAAAATATGAAGTGCCAAAGGATCGGCTGAAGCGTATGGAAAATTTTGGGGCCAAGGTGCATCTTGTGGAAGGTTACTATGAGGATGCAGTGACTTATTCTAGCCAGCAGGCAATAGAAAATAACTGGTTTGATGCCAATCCTGGAGTAAACGAGGTCCCTGAACTGTCTTTAGCTGCTTATGGAGAAATTGCCTTCGAGATTTACCGAGAATTAAGGCGGGTTCCCAACTATGTTTTTGTTCCAGTTGGAAACGGCACATCCCTTGCAGGCATCTATGCGGGTTTCAAAAAATTGTATCTATCTGGCAAGACCATGACTGTTCCGAAGATGGTTGCTACCAGCACACGACGAGGCAATCCTATCATAAAATCCTTCAAAGAAAACAAGCGATCAATAGTTGACCTGAAACCTGGAGAAATCAAAGAAAGCAAAATCAATGAGCCATTGACCAACTGGCACTCATTCGACGGACAGATTGCTTTAGACGCAATTTATGAATCTGGAGGTTTCGCAGAATACGCCTCTGACACAAAAATGATGGAGTTCTCAAAGCTGGTCCGCTCAGAAGAGGGCTTGAGTGTTCTTCCCGCAGCTGCCAGTACTTTAGCGGTTATGCAAACTCTTGGTAGAGACGGCTTCATAGTGAAAGGAACCTTTGTGGCGGTTCTGACTGGCAGAGACTTCGACTAAACTGCATATCTGTTATAGTCTACGTTTCATGCGGATGTCGCCTTTTTTAGGAATGGAAACTGTCTCGAATCCATGTTGTGCATAGAAGTGCTGCAACGGAAAACCTTTCTCATCCTTTATTTCCGTGTCTAAAACTATTGACTGGAACTTTTTTGTTTTTGCCCACCTGATTAGTAACTTCATGACGATATTTCCGATGCCTTCGCCTCTGCGTTTCACTGCAAAAGTGTCCAGATAGAATACTTTTTTCGGTTCTTCCGGACTTGAGTAGCCAAAAAGAAGAATTTGGGGTTGTCCATTTACTGTGAAGAACCAGAAAACCAGTCCTGGATTTTGTAGAGCTTGCGTTAATTCCTCAAAGGAGTAATGTAGCTCCTGCCTGAAGCCAGTTTTCTCCATGCTGTGAAACCACTCGAAGTAATGTTTGTTCCATTCTGCGGGAAAAACCAGCTCCAGCTCTCCCTCAAAGATGACGGCTAACTCATCTACAAGAACTTGCCAAAGCGGGTTACTTCGCTCTGGCTGAGCCAGTTTAGTTTTAGTCACAGCTATCTTTTTCTCCAAGAATGACTGTTGCTGAACCTGCTTTTTTGCTCTTCTATAGTTTCATTCCGTAGCGGCTGCACGCGGATTCAAGAAGCCTACGAACAAGCTCATCGTAGCTGTAGCCTGACTTCATTGCCATGTAAGGATAGAACGACAGGTCGTTTTCTTCAGTGTCGAAGTCCATTCCCGGCAACGGATTGATTTCCAAGAAAAACAGTTTGCCTTCCTTGTTCATCCGAAAGTCGATTCTCGCAAAATCTTTAGCTTCCAACGCATACCAGATATCCAATGAAGCTTCTTCAAGCGTTTTCTTCATTTCTTGTGGAATTTGAGCAGGGCAAATGTAGTGCTCCAGCGAATCAAGGACGGTCTTGGCTCGTTGCCCATACACGCCACCCACTTCAGGGAACTTGGAGAAGTCAATCTCCAAAATCGAAAGAACCTCAGGGTCTTTTCCTGGTAGCCCAAGGAGTCCTGTGCTGAATTCTCTACCCTCAATAAACTGTTCTACCAGTATCGGCTGCTGATACGCCTCTATCATCTGCTTCAGTTTAGTGTATAGTTGGGTTTTGTCGTATACAAGGTTTTCTTCAGTGATTCCGATGGAGGAGCCTTCTTCGTTGGGTTTCAGGATGTACGGGAAACCTTTATTGATTTTTTCCGCCTCCTGAAGATTTTGGCATACAAAAAAGTTTGGTGTCGAAATGCTGTGATAGACAAGAACCTTTTTTGTCCATGCCTTGTTTAGGCCAATCGCGGTGGTCAGCACGTTAGAGCCAACGTAGGGTATGTCCAGCATTTCAAGTATGGCGGGCACATGGGATTCACGGCTGTCACCTCGTAATCCCTCTGCCCTGTTGAAGACAAGGTTTGGTTTTGCTTGTTTGATGTTTTCAGCAAAGTTTTCGTCTGCTTCAACAAAGACGTATTCGTGTCCAGTGGCTTCGATGCCTTGCTTTATCAGTTCGATAGTGTGTGGGGGGTCGTACTCGACCTCGAATTCGTTGTCTGCATGGCGAGTGTTCAAAACTAATGCTATCCGCATAGAATATTTTCCCACCTAAAAAACGAATCCAACATAATTATATCCTCTGTTCTTTGAGTTTGTTCTTTTAAATCTGGAAAGAATCAAGTTCCTCTTTATAAATTGAATTCACACTGTCCCGCAATTCTTGGGGCACAGATATTGAAGTATGCAAGCTACAGAAGGTTTTCCGCAGCTCCTCTTCCCTGTCCTTCGCCTCTTGGTATAGCGTACTTGCCTTAAATTCCTCAACAAGCCCACCTTGCACGCCTTTTTTGGATGCAAGATAGAAAGCAAAAAGTTGTTCGTCTCTACCCACCTTGGTGTGAGCGTATGTCATTGTGATGGATTTGCCGCCAAACAATGTAAAGAACTGTTTATACTCTGGTTCAAGCATGTTTACGCGTAACCCAATCTTCTTGGGATCAATTCCGCTTCCAGCACACATCAAATACATTTTGGCGCAGATGCTACAGTTGTGGCACCAGTGATAGTCTCGTCCTGCCTCAGTTTCAGTGAAGCAGCTCATCTGATACTTGGCATATTCTGGGTACCTGTGAGCAAGAATATACTGAATCATCATGTCCATAAGTGGCTCTATGAGGCTTCCAGTG
>JAFGGM010000051.1 GCA_016930555.1 Candidatus Bathyarchaeum sp. | reverse complement strand
CTAAAAGTAAATAAAGGTAATCTACGTTACTTACGCCAACAACACTTGGAATCATGCTCTGAATGGTGTTTCACTTGATAAACGCACAAAACAACAAAAAATTCATACAAAAGGCAATAGTTTTTCTCATGATTATTTCAACTATACCTATTCTCTTAACCCCGATGTCTCAAGTAAGTGCCCAAGACGGCAACGCAAGCCTTACAGGCACAATAACTGACCTGGGAGTAGACACCAACGATGACGGAATCTATGAAACCCTCAAAATAGGAGTTGAAGTTAATGTTTCCAATCCAGGAACATACACGGTGGGAGTTAATGGGATTCTAGGTGCAACATCATCCGAACTCGTTAGTGTCTCAGAGGAGAACTCTACATACCTTGATGAAGGAGTTCAGATTGTTTACGTTTCTCTTGATGGTCCAACAATTTTCGACTCATGGATTGTTCCAGAAAACCTTTCAATCATCACCCTCTTCGAGTCTGACAATCAGCTGGATTCTTTATCTAATATTCCTTTGACTAACATGTATCTTATATCAAACTTTGGGCTTTTGCCTGCAAGCCTTACAGGCACAGTCACTGATGAGGGTGTGGATACTGATGATGATGGTCTGTTTAATTATCTTCGTTTTGGTGTGGAGGTTAATGTAACCTCAGCAGGAACATACACTGTTGACCTCGGTGGACTGTATGATGCATCATATAATATTCTCAGTGGCGCAGTAGTAAATGCCACATATCTAACTGAAGGAATTCATGTGGTATATGTTGATATGCTAGGCGCAGAAATCTATGCGGCATCTGTCAGCCCTACAACACTTGCTGAAGTCCTCCTTTACGATGAATCTAACAGAACCCTCGGTACACTTAACACTATCACATTGCCAACTTCCTACACATACGTCGAATTCCAGCGTCCAACAATTATTACTAACATTGTTAAGGTAGAACGAACGATAACTCTGAAACAAAATGGAAACATCTACATCACCAACGATTATCTAATAGAAAACGTTGGATTCTGGATAGAATACATCGAACTTGGTTTCCCAGACAATGCCTACGACTTTTCTGTTCGGGATGAAATGGGAACCCTTGAAACGACAGAGGGAACCAATTTGCTGAATGTGACTCTCCGGTACAGTGTAGATACAAATGAAACATTGAAACTGTATATAGGTTACTATCTTCCATGGGACAGTTACGTTAGTCAAGCGAATGGAGTTGATTTCACTTTCCAGTTTTCCCTCTTTGAGGAATTCAACTCAACAATCGGAACGTTAACTGTCGACATTGTTCTTCCTACTGGCGCCAAATTCCAGTCATCTACTCCTTTGGATCCAGTAAGCACGGACGACGGCTTGTCCTTCAGTTTATCTGATGTGGAGCCTTCCGATGACCTCAACTTTGAAATAGATTATAAATATGATGTGTTCTGGGCTTCATTTTACCCAACCATCTGGATGGGAATCATCGCTATTGTCGCGTCAGCATTTCTCTTCTTCCGAGTTGCCCCACAAACGCTTTCTGTTTCAACAAGTCAGGTTCCTTCAACAGAACTCAAAAGCTTCATTGAGTCATACGAAGAAAAAGCCACAATTCGGGAAGAACTTGAATCTCTGGAAGAACGGTTACGGAAAGGAAAGATTCCACGACGCAGATACAAAGTCAGAAAGAAAATGCTAGACTCACGCCTTGCTACAGTAACCAGAACTCTAGTCACTCTTCGCGAGAAGATTCGTGGTGCTGGTTCTAAATATGCAAATATGATGAGGCAGATTGAAGTTGCTGAAACAAATCTTGAAGGCGCAGAACGGGACATGCAGCGGGTGAAGGCACGGTACAAGCGGGGAGAAGTCTCTAAGGGTGCCTATGGAAAGCTTCTTGAGGAGTATCAAGGCAGAATTGAAGCAGCTAAAACAACAATTGACAGAGTTTTATTGAGGCTCCGTGAATAGTTCCTTTTTTACAAAACGTTTTTATTGTATTGCTTAGTTTTGGTTAAATTCTAAAAACGGAGTTGATTAGATAATGGTTGAAATCAAAGTCGATGCAGAAAAATGCACTGGATGCGAAACATGTGTTGACACCTGTCCTGTTGGCGTTTACGAAATGAAAGACGGTAAGTCTGTTCCAGTAAACGTTGACGACTGTCTTGTTTGTCGTGCATGCGAGATGGAGTGCCCAGAAGGCGCCATTGAAGTCATCGAGTAAACTCGACACAACTTTTGGCAATCCCCTTTCGGGGGAAACAACCAGATTTCCCCAACCTTTTCTCTAATTTTTGAAAAATACTGTTTTCAATAATCTTCTACCAATAGGCTCCTAATATGAGCGCTAGCTTGACATTTTTTGCGAGTTTATATTCCAGAAGTATGATTGAATCTTTTTTACTTTGTTTATTGTTTTTTCTCCTTTTCTCCTGACCTTGACACTTGTCCCTTGATGCTTATCTCTGAAGCTGTAGGGAATTTTAGCCATTTTTGCAGTAACTGCATATGTCATCGTTCCAAGAAACCTCATGCCGTATCCACCCTCCAGAACTGCCACAACTTTTCCTTGACAAAACTTTTCTGCCGACTCTAAAATATGGTCAAAGATTTTGGTGTAGCTATAAGCTGACAGGGACATGTTTCCTACTGGGTCTGCGTAATGATTGTCAAATCCTGTGGAAACCAGAATGAACTGGGGTTTGTATTGGTTGATGATGGGTGCCGCAATCTCATTGAAGGCTCGGAGGTAGATTTTGTCGCCTGTGCCATAAGGTAGTGGAATGTTCACACTGTATCCCTGCCCCTTGTCTTCGCCGACTTCGTCAACGAACCCTGTTAAAGGAAACTCGATAGGGTCCTCATGAAGACTGACATAAAGTACCTTGTTGCTTCTGTAGAAGATGTCCTGTGTCCCGTTCCCATGATGGGCATCTATGTCCAGAATTAAAACTCGTTCCAGACCAAACCGTTTTTGCAGATAAGCTGCAGCTAATGCAACATTATTGAAGATACAGAAGCCCATAGGATAGTCTGGTCCAGCATGATGTCCTGGGGGTCTAACAAAGGCGAAGGCATTTCTGACTTTTCCTTGCATAACCATATCCGCCGCCTTCAATGCTCCTCCAGCAGCTAAACGAGCTACTTCATAACTTCGTGCAGAAACTACAGTGTCTTCTTTGTCCAGTAATCCGCCACCACAGTTGCATATATGATTGATTTGCTGAATGTAGTCCCTCTTATGGACTAGTTGCAGGTCTTTGATGCTTATGGGTTCTGGTTTGACAATCATGCATCTTTCGTTTTCAAGGATTCCATTCTTGTTCAGTTCTCTCATTATTACTCTGAGGCGGGAAGGTGACTCGGGATGGCGGTGTCCAGTTTTGTGGTGTAGGTAACTGTGTGAGTAAATCAGGGCTGTTTCTGACATTTTCTTCACTTCCCAAACATAAACGGCTTGTTTCGCTATTAACCTGAACTGTTTTAGTTTCTGTCCTAATTAACGGTTATCAGCCAAAGAATTCGACTTTCCGTTTAAAGTAAAGATTTTATGTTTCACAGATAATATTGAAGGTCTAACTGTTCACGGGAGAATCGATTTTGGCTAAGGTTGCTGTTGTAACTTACATCATCATCGGCATCAACATCTTCATTTTTCTCCAGAGCCTAACCAACCCTGAAGCCTACAATCAGTTAATACTCGATTACGGACTAATCCCAGAACAAATCATGAGCGGAGTAAACCTCCTATCCCTCATCACATCTATGTTCTTCCACGCCGACATCATCCACCTTGCAATGAACATGTTCTTTCTGCTGGTAAGTGGCGACTCAGTAGAACGAAAAATAGGCAGCGCCCGCTTCTTTGTGCTGTATCTAGCCTTCGGCGTTATCGCAGGCATATTCCACACTTACCTAACCATTACACCCGCCATACCCACCATAGGAGCCTCTGGAGCAATCTTTGGAGTCTTAGCCTCCTTTGCCATACTTTTTCCCTTCAGATGGCTCATCAAATTTCTTGGCTTCATTCCCATACCCATGCCCGCCCTCATGTTCGTTTTCATAACAATCATATCAGAAACAGCCTACGTAACCTCCGGAGCAGTAGAAAGCGTCGCCCATACTGCCCATGTAGGAGGATTCCTTGCAGGCATATTCCTGACTCTACTGCTAGTGCCTAAAAAACCAAAAGATGATGACTGAGTCACCAAAACTCTTTACCGAATCACATGAACCGCAAGAACGCCCGACATTGACCTAAAACCTGTAACAAGGTTCTGAACCAACAAGTCTACATTTTCCGCATCAGGAAAAAACAGCAGATGACTTCTACAGTTCCTTTGGCAATCAGAGGATCCGAAACCTTTAGCTTGAATCTTCGCATCCATCATGGTTTTTGTATGCTGGTTTATTTCACACTCCACCTTCTGGCTAGTTTCAGCTGTTACAACAGCCTCCACAGACACGTTCTCGTTATCCAGAAGGTAATCTATGTGCCAGAAACATCGCTTTTCTTTCCTCAGGTGCCTAGCTATCCGATTCTTGAGACTTGCTCTCTTCCCCATAGCTGAGCCAGTGTAGCTGTAGTATCCCACAGGAAATCGTTGCTTCCCCAAACTTCCTATGGTAACTGTAACTTGCTTTTGGACATGTAACAACAGCGTGTAAGTTCCCTGTCCTGAAAGAAGATTAAGGTCCATAATCATAATGGAGCTACCCGTTCCTGAACCATATTTTAGGGTATTGTTTGGTTCCAGAAAAGGATTCTATCATAATTTAGCTGCAAGCTGTTGTCAAATTCTGGATCACTGTAGACGATGTCCAATCGGAAACCATTCTCATCAAGAAGCATATTGACGTCGCTCCAAATCTTTGCTGTCCGCTCATCCGAGTCCGCACTCCACAGCCCCCAAATCTTATCGCTGTCGTCGCGGAAACCGAAACCAAAGTTTTCTGGAAGAACATAAACCACATCCGCTTCCGTTGTTCCATGTTTGTCTGGGTTGCTGGTCACGTAGTCCCAGAACTGCTCTAAAGCAGTGAAATGGCCATATTTTTCTGCCAATATTCCATAATCTGAGTAGTCCGTATCTGGATGATCAAAAATCACAGCATATTTTGCTCCATTATGATACGCTAGAACAAGGTCTTCATAAAGTTCAGGACCTTCAACAAGGTAGGGTTCTTTATCAACATATGTCCATGTCAGCATTGCACCCCACTCTCTGTCCTGAACTGTGGCAGCTCCCCTGCAAAGCCCAACATGTAGTGGTCGGCTGTGGTTCCAAGCAAACTCCGCTAAGACCTTATCGTATCCCGCCTTGTAGTCGAACCAGTAGAGCCCATAATCTGAGGTTAACACTGATATGCCTGTGCATTCCCGAGCGTAAAGGTAATAGTTTAGGTGAGCATGAAGACCCGTCACGTATGTGTCAGCGGCTTCCGCCTGAGTTTCTGCGCTTGTAACTAGTCGGGAATCATCGCCACCGTCCAGCTGGTGTCCTCCCGGCTCGTCCATGGCATATGCTCCCAAAAACTTGCCACCATATGTTTCTTTGGCGTCCGCAATCCACAGGTGAGGATAGTAATTGTATCGCATGACATGTAATCGCTGCTCTCCATCGTCTGTGGAAACCACATATTCTTCATGCAATGGAAGGAAGAATACCATGAAATGCAGTCCTGACTCGTAGACGTAGTCACAAACCTCATTGAGCTTGTATATGTCATATGTTATCCCCACAGTGTCGATGACAAAAAAGTTCGTGAAATTCTTCACCCTATCAACCAGTTCTTTGCAGCCCTCAATACTGTAGTTATCTATGGCATATTCTACTCCTACAAAGAATAATGGTTCTGAACTCTGCTCGAGGCTGCTTTGGTTCCACATTGCCACGAAAAGGGGTGAAACTATGATTATGATGAGCGTTAGACTGAACAGTAGCTTGTTGTGGTTCATTTTATTTCTCTCTGCACATCATAGACTAACCAACACAATAGCCCTTCTATGTTATAACTTTACAGACCTCACACTGTCTTGTTTCACTTTTCTGGTACCTCAACATACTTTTTAAGAGACACAAACCATTACATCCCTATTCAACACTTTGAGGGACTAAATTATGCCACGGTACACCAGCGTCTTCAAGGACGAAAGCAAACTCGACATAAACTATGTCCCCCAGCATCTACTCCACAGAAAACTCCAACTCAATCTACTGAACCAGTTTTTCCGCTTCGCAGTTGAAAGTCCAGGAAAAATGACCCAACGCGCCCTGATTATGGGGCACATCGGAGCAGGCAAAACTGTTCTCTCACAACACTTCGGCTTAAACATAACAAGAGAAGCAAAACAACGCAACATAAACCTCAATTACATCCACATCAACTGCCGAGAATGCAAAGGCAACCTGTTCATGATTCTTCAACGAACAATCATGAAATTTATCCCCAACTTTCCGAGACGCGGCTACTCCGCAGAGGAATTGCTGCAAGCCCTTATGCAGATTCTTGACGAAAAAGATGCGTACCTGATTTTAACATTGGATGAACTGGAGTCTCTTGTCCAGAATGAGGGTTCAGACCCCCTTTACAATCTTTCCCGAATCCAAGAAGACCGAATAAATACCCCAAAACGACTCTCCCTAATTTGCATCCTCCGCCAACCAGGACATCTAGAAAAACTGGACCCAAGCACAAGAAGCACTCTCCAACGTAACATAATTCAGCTACGGGAGTACTCAGAATCCCAGCTTGAAGATATTCTTGATAACAGGGTAAATCTTGCCTTCAGGGATGGCACAGTGCCCCACCAGACAATGAATCTCATCGCTGAGTTGGGAAAGTCTGAGAGCGGAAATGCCCGTTACGCGATTGAACTTCTGTGGCGGGCGGGCAAGTATGCTGATGCTTCGGAGATGAGGGAAGTTTTGCCTGAGTGCGTCAGAAACGCGGTTGTCAGCGTTTATCCTGTTGTGCGGAGGGACATGATTCCTGAGTTTAGTTTACACGAAAAACTGTTTCTTCTTGGTGTTGCACGTCATTTCAAGCAAACAGATTCCGCTTACATGTCCATGGGCGACGCAGAAGAAGCTTATGCTCTAGCCTGTGAAGAATATGGTGAAAAGCAGCGGGGTCACACTCAAATCTGGAAATACGTCAAAGCACTTTCTACATCAGGAATAATTGAAACGATGGTTTCTGGAGTTGGACAACGGGGAAAAACTACCCTCATCAGCTTGCCAAGGATTCCAGCCTCTGACTTGGAGCAGGAAATGAGCAAACTTTTGTCGCAGGACTGGCGGTGAGGCAGTGTCGATTGAGGATGTTTTATCTTCTAAAGGGCGCGTGAGAATTCTCAGAATCTTAGCTGAAATCGGAGAGCTAAACATTTCAGAGGTTGCTAGACGAGCTGGACTAAACTATGCTACCACAAATCAGCACCTGCAGATTCTGGAAAACAATAAGCTTGTGCGCCACAAGACCTTTGGACGAATCCGTATCTTTCGCTATAACGAAGAAAACCCCAGAGCAAGAATGATTAAGCAGTTGATAGAGTTCTGGGAAGAAACAAAATAAGTCTAGATAATAAATAATCTGTAAGGTGAACGTTTAATGTCAATGGTTGATGTGACCGAGAAGCCAGAAGTTTACAGGGAAGCCAAAGCCAAAGGAACAATCAAACTCAAATCTGAAACACTTAGGCTAATCAAAAACAGAAAAATCGAGAAAGGTGACCCCTTCGAGATTGCAAAAGTCGCTGGAATTTTGGCAGCAAAGAACACAAGTTCTATGATTCCTCTCTGTCACCCCCTGCCCTTAACCAGCGTAACAGTTGAACTGCAGATAGTTGATAACTTCATGGTGGAGGCTGAAGCAACAATCAAAACCCGAGCACAGACTGGCGTGGAGATGGAGGCTCTCGCTGCCGCGGCTACAGCACTGTTGACCGTTTGGGACATGACAAAACAGTACGAAAAAGATGCTAATGGTCAATATCCTGGCACAAGCATACAAAACCTACATGTAGTTCACAAAGTGAAGGAGAAATAGGCATGAGAGAATCGTCTCGCGAACACAAGTCTAAGGCGCCCATGAAACTCAATTTTGCTGTTTTTGTTTCCAGTTCATCCCGTTACCAGAAGCTTAAGGAACAGCGGTCTGTTTCTGACCCTTCAGGGGACTTGATTGTTGAGCTTATAGAAGCTGCTGGTTATTGTGTGGATTCTAGGGAGATTTTGCCTGATGACCGAGTTTTGATCGGAAAATATGTGGGTAATGCCATAGGCTCAGAGAATGTGGATGCAATTATAGTGTGTGGGGGAACTGGAGTCAGCATAACAGATGTGACCATTGAAACTGTACGACCAATGATGATAAAGACGTTGCCTGGTTTTGGAGAATTATTCAGGAAACTGAGCTATGACGAGATTGGTTCAGCAGCCATCATGACTAGAGCTTTAGCTGGAGTCACAGACCAAGGACAAGCTGTCTTCTGTATTCCTGGTTCCCCGCAGGCAGTCAAACTTGTCATGACAAAACTTATTCTTACCGAAACAGGTCACATCGTAAAGCATGCCCGCGAAAAATAGGCTGGCAGTAAAATTTCTAAACAAATAACTAAGTATTATTCTAAAGTCGAGCATTAGTTATTTTTGGGGAGTAATAGAGCTGTTTTCAAACGTGAGAAAAGCCAGTGGTTTTGATAACCGAAAAAAGACCATTACTCGAACTTTTAAAATCAGACAAGAATGGGACAGCATTCTGCAGGAAGAGGTAACAAAACAAGGAGTCAGCCACCACAAAAACTTACACATCCAAAGTTATCACTCCCCCAAAAAAAGCTAAAACAACGTCAGGCATAATACTATATTGAAAATGGAGTGAAGTTTGTTGATTTTACGGTTACAGCGCCGGCATGTTAGTTTATTGAATCAAGAAGCAGAGAAAGTACAGCCCATTGAAGCTTGTGCCTTGATCTTTGGAAAACTTCATCAAGACCAAGCTGTTGTAAAAAAAATTGATTTTGCCAAAAATAAGCTTGAATCTCCAATAAAATTTCAGATAGACCCTGAAAAGGTTGCTGCCGCCTTCACTGAAGCAATGAAAGAAGACCTAGAGTTTATTGGTGTATTTCATTCGCATCCTGCACCCGCTGCTCCTTCGTCCACTGACCTCGAAGGCATGAGATTATGGGGGAACACCCTCTGGTTAATTCTATCTTTAACTGATAGCGAACTAGCTGCATACCAGTTATTGGATAATTCAGTCGAAGAGGCGACTTTACAAATCGACTAGATCAATCTTCTTCTGCATCTTCAACGCCTTTTTCTGTGATCTTGAATCGCACTTTTTCTTCGGGAAGATATGGAGAGTCTATGACTGTAGCGATTCTGGTTCCTTTTCCTCCTTTCCTGAGGTAGACGCGGTGGGTGGATGCATGTGCCATAACGTTTCCACCTGCTGGTCTGTTGGGATCTCCAAAAAATGCTGTGGGATTAGCCTGAACCTGATTTGTGATTACAACTGACAGATTGTATGCTTCTGTTAGCCTAAGGAGTTTGTGGAGTTGGCTGTTCAGTTTCTGCTGGCGTTCTGAAAGATTTTCTCTTCCCACATATTCGCCTCTAAAGTGCCCAATCATCGAATCAACGACAACCAATTTCACGTTGTTTTCTGGACAAAACTTGTAGAGATGATCTGTCAGTAGTTCCTGGTGGCTAGTATTGTATGCTCTGGCTAGAAAAATGTTGCCTAGGGTTTTGTGAGGGTCAAGTCCGAGAGATTCAGCTATTTGGTAAACTCGTTCTGGGATGAATGTCCCTTCGGTATCGATATAAACTGCGGTACCATCTAGTCCTCCCTCTTCTGTTTGCAACTGGACCCTAACGCAAAGGGATAAACAGATCTGGGTTTTCCCTACTCCATACTCGCCTACGAGTTCGGTCATGGCTTGGGTTTCGATTCCGCCACCCATAAGCTCATTCAGGTTGTTGGACCCTATTGAGCATCTGAGCATGTCCTGCCTTTTTTTCCATAGATCTTCTGCGGTTATGAAGTCAACACCCAGTTTTTCTCTGGCGGCTTTTACGATGTTTAGGACAGTGTTGAATCCGATTCCTGTTTTTTCGGATATTTCTTTGGGTGGTGTTACAGAGATTGCTTCGGGGGTTGTGAATCCAGAGTTTTTGAGTTTGTTGGCTGTGGCTGGTCCCACACCGGGGAGATTTTTCAAATCATTATCTTCCATTTAATCTATCACCTTTCTAATTGTTGAGTTATAATGTTAGTTGTTTGACATCGATTTCGCTGTGAGCGGTTTTAAGGTATGTGGAGTAACGTATGACTATGAAGGGGGGAGAGATGAGTGAAAGTAAACCCATTTTTATCAGTTTAAGGATTAAACAGAAACTCTGATCATTTAGTGGATTAAATATACTTCAATAGCTCTTTTGTTAATCAATCAGGTTATCTTTTCCATCGGTTTAGCATTCCCTTGCTTTACGAAAAAGTATATTTACTTTTGTTTACTTATGCATTCAAGCTCTAGTTAAACAGAGGCAAAGAGAAGACGTGGTTTAGTATGGTTTTGGAAATTAAATACAGATTCAGACCGTTTAAGCCATCTGATTTAGAAGAAGTAATTCGAATAAACAGAGACTGTCTTCCCGAAAACTACACACCACTTTTTTTCATGAACCTTTACAAACGGTACCCCCAAGCCTTCATCGTTGCCGAAATTAACAAAGAACTAGTAGGCTACATCATGAGTCGCATAGAAACTGGAGTTCCTAATTTCAAATTGTTAGGAGTAACAAAGAAGGGCCACGTCATATCACTAGCTGTCTTGCCTAAACATCAGCAGAAAGGAATTGGCTACTCACTGATGTTGGAAGCTACCCAAGCAATGACAAACTACAACGCAAAAGAATGCTACCTGGAAGTCAGAACAAGCAATCTGGCTGCTTTAGGACTTTACAAGAAATTGGGGTTTGAAAAGTCGCGAACCCTCAGAAACTACTATGCGGACGGCGAAAACGCTTACCTCATGTCAAGAAAACTGCCAATTTCTGCAAAGTAAACAACACACTTCCAGTTTTTAGATCGTGGTCAAGTCGGTTAGCTTTAGCTACGTTCCAGCGTCTAACCTTTACATAAGTTAGTTTTGCCTAAAATGGAAATACCCGAAAAGGGTCAAAGCCCAGGCAGATTAACTAAGCATAATCAGCCATCCAGTTGCCAACCACAACCAGCCTCAGTTGATATGATCGCGTGAGACAAGCCATAGCCAACTGCTGAACAGTTGACCGTGCCATGTCGGTCTATCCAAGCGTGCTCCCCAATTCGGGCAATGACGCAATAATGGGTTGCTGGTCTATATGCATTATCAAAAAAAGGATTAACATCTGCTCAAGGGAAGAGGGGTTAATTTGACAAGCTTTTTGGTACCCTACAATATAATTTAATGTTACATGTGAGAACCTTTATTAAGCATATAAATGAGATGAACTGTTTTTGTGTCAAGTTTTCATGTTTACATCTTAATATGGGCTAACGAGGGAAAAAATGAGTAAAATTTGGAACAATTAAGTGAGTCAACCGCCATGAACCATTGGAAGAAAAACAATTTCTTCAGAGTCTTTGATTTTCGTTTCAAGTCCCTGTAGCACATTGATTTCTTTTCCTCCAACAAGGATCAGAGCATTTGGTCTGGCGTCATTAAGCTGTGAATCAATAAGAACACGTTTGAACTCGGAGGAAAATGTTTCAGTAAGTTTGATAACCAGTTTTCTGACGGTTGCTGGCTCCATCAACTTCAACTTTAAACTTTTTTTTCCAGAAAGCTGCTGGAATATTCCCATGAACCTAATTTCTACAGTGACAGACATCGTTCTGTTCTCTCGTAAATTATGAGCTTTCGCCTCCGAAAAGCTTGACTATCTCAGACGTGAACTCGATTATGTCATTCACTTGCTTCATAGTCTTTTCATTGTCCGTATTAGGTTCTTGAGCTAAATGTTGAAGAGTTTTTTCGATCTCGACAAGAAAATTCAAAATTGGCTCATTAACATGCTGTCCGGTGCGGAAGGTTTCATGGACTATTGGCACGATAAACGCTGGGTCTCCGAGGCTGTAATAGATGGCTGCCTGGGCTTTAGTCAAGGCTTCAATGATGAAACCCGCTGCCATGTAAGGAGTTTTTTTAGCGGCAATCAACTCTGCCCTTGCCTCTCTGAGGTAACGGTTAGCCCAGCCTTTTCGATATCCATCCATTGTTAGCAATCAGTTTTCCCTCTTTACACTTGCTCCTTTATCTATGGAATATGCAGGTTGTTAAAAATTTTTTACAGAACTTGGAAGATAGAACCGAGTGTATCTTCTTGACAATTGTCTATTCTTCTTCAGATTCTTGAACTTCAGGACCATACATTGCAGCTGCCAATCGAGCAGTGTAACCAGCTACTTTATTCCTGAGTTTTATTGAAGAAATGTTTGTGTAATCATTCACAAGCTTTTTGTTCTTTTCAAAATCCGCAGAAAATTTACTTGGATACCTGTCAAGTAGCTCTCGGGCTATCCTCTTCACTTGTTCAGTGCGTACTTTTCCCAAACTTCGTCCTCCAGTCAGAGCTTCATTATTTTAGTCCTGAATTGTCCCCTCATCATGCCTTTTATCCCTTACGCCTTCTACGCCAAAAAAGTTAACAAAATTATGGAAAATCTGGTCTGCAACCACACTTTTCTCTTGTCCTTTTAACTCAGCTATTGCTTCAACCACAGCGGGAATAAAGGAAGGCGTGGTCAGCTTATCTTTAAATGGTCCCCTGAATCGGACAGGACCATCCGTTTCTGTCATAATCCTGGTTAAGGGCATACGACGGATGACTTCTCGGATGCCGTTTGCAAACACTGACGGCGGACCCTCAGTGATGTAGTAGCCACGGTCGACTATTGTCTCAATTAAGCTGTGAGGTTGGCTGAACCAATGCAATAAAACTTTTTCGATTTTATATGATGGGAGCATGCTCACGATTTGGGTGGTGGTACCTCGGGAATGGATTATCACAGGTAAAGACGTTTTCTCAGCAACAGAAAGCATCTCATGGAAGACTTGCATCTGAATTTCTGTGGGTTCTCCGCTTCTGGAATAACTGGAATCTAATCCTATCTCCCCAACAGCAACCATTCTTTGCCTGTTTTCTGCATTCTCAAAAATTAGGTTAATAGTGTCCTGCACCTCGTTTGGTTTTAGCTGTTTTGTGTTCCACGGGTGTATTCCCAATGCAGCATACACGTAGTCAGGATGCCTATCTGCTAACTCAAGGCTTTGACGACTTGACTCTAGGTCCGTGGAATTGGCGACTAAAACAAAAACATTTGATTCTTTTGCGCCTGCCACAACTTCTTCAAGATTCTGGAAATATCTGCTGTCTGCAAGATGAATGTGAGCATCAACGAATTTCATAATAAACCCTATCTTTAGTCATTGACACGTTTCGTTGCAGCTAAAAACTTTTCTGCTAGATCATTTCAGCCATTAACCTCTCCAGAGACTCTTCTACATGTAGAATATGCTGCAAGTTTTCCATTGAGCCCTCAAAATTTCTTTGCTGTTTCCTAACATTGATCAAGAACATCTTGGAAGATTCTTTGGTAACGAATTTTCTCCAAATACTCACAACATTCAACTGGGTTCTGCAGATAAAGTGGCCACTTTTACTCAATCAACTTCTTCGAAGTAACATGACCAAAAAAATGGTCGAAATATTGATAGATATTCGCTGAATAAAGAGAACTATTCAGCGACTGTTTCGAACTCGACTTTTATAGGTATATTATCTTGGAAGATAGATACGACAGGACAGTTAGCTTCAGTTCTCCTCCAGACAGCGTTGAGTTTCTGTTCTCTTTCTTTAGATTTAACAGTGACTTTAATGGTAACACCATTTAATTTGGGCGAGTCCTCGGGCTTGTCTGCCTCAGCAATAACTTCCATTGCGCTAATTTCAATATTGCTTTTTTTGGCAACGTCAGCAAATATTGTTACAGCACAGTCAGCTAGAGACATGATCGCCAGCTCCAATGCTGATGGCCCAGTATTGTCTCCACCTTTTGCTGCTCCCAAATCCAAAACTATACTATGTCCTCTTGTGTTATCGGCTATTGATTGGACGTTTTCAATCAATTTTGCTCTTACTTTAATTGTAGGCATACTATTTCACCAACCTTTTTTGTTAATATGGTTTCCCAAATTTAAAACATCTGTTTATTTTTTAAACTAAGCAACTCGCTTCCACCAATTTCCGAACAATATACTATCTTTCAACCGAAAACTTAACGAGGACTGATTTGATTGATCAAAAGAATCGGTTTCACGCAAAAAGCTCCCAAACCTGTAGGTTAGTACTCGCAGGCAGTAATCAATGACGACTTCCTCTTCATTTCTGGACAAATTTTCATTGACCCAAAATCCAAAAAAATTGTCGATGGAGAATTGAGGCACAGACCCGTCAGATGCTACAGAACTTAAAGAACATCCTCAAAAGCGTTGACCTAAACTTAACTGACGTTATCAAAACTTCTGTGTTCCTCAGTGACCTCAAAGACTTCCAGAACTTCAACATGGTTTAAAGCAAATATTTTGACAAAATCCGCCCGCACGAACCACATTGCAGGCTGGTCTCATAGAGGGAGTGCGATTGGAAATCGACGCGATAGCCAAAAAAAGCTAAAAACAAACAAAAAATGGAGAAGAGAAAAAGGGATTTCGTTCCCTTTTATTCCACGTGGACTCTGAAAAGATCTATGTCTTCTGCCATTTCTCGTGTGCTCTTCAGGAATTCTCTAGTTGCCCGTTCCACATCCTTAGATTGTGTTATATATCGTCCCACAATAATGATGTCTGCTCCGTTTGCCAACGCTTCAGGCGCAGTATCAGGAGTTATTCCGCCAGCAACTGCTATCAAAAACTTATGACCTTGAAATGTTTGCCTCATCTCTTTGATTAGTTCCCATCGTGTCTTGCCTGTCTTCTCAGCATCTATGGCTCTGTGCAGAATTGCTACGTCGGGCAATTTCTGAAGTGACTTAAGCTTTGCAACAGGATCGTCAACGTTCATCAGATCCATTACTGCGTAGATGCCCAGCCTTTTTGCCTCTTTGATGAATTTATCAATGGTTTCTGAGGTTGCTAAACCTGCGACTACTACAGCATCTGCTGTTTCCTCATAGGCCATGTCAACCTCGACTTTTCCAACGTCCAGCGTCTTTAGGTCTGCTACGATGAACATGTCTTTTGATACTTTTCGTATGTCGCGAATGACGTTCACGCCGTACTTCTTAAGCAAGGGTGTGCCGACCTCAAGTATGATCCTGTCACTTTCTGGTAGTCCACCTATGATTTTCTTGACGCCTTCCAAGTTAGGATTGTCTAGAGCTATCTGAAGGTAAGGAGGTCTCCATAATCTAGGGACTTTGAAGCCCATTATCGGATGCTTTGCCCTGTCCTTATCATACATTATCTTCTGTAGTGATGGATAATTGTCTAACGCTCTCTGTAGCGCCAGTTTTGTGGCTCCATAATTGTAGTGGTAGATGCTGCGGTAATCCTTAGCTTGAGGATGAATGAAGACGCTGCATATGATCACCCAATCGTCAACCTTATTCTCTGGAATAATTCCTTCCTCTACAGCATCAGCAACCGCCTTTGCTACTGCCGCCTGAGCAGGACCAAAAATTTTTCCTGTCTGCTCCATATTTTTCACAGTAACCTTCGGCACCAGAAGTGTGTGAGGTTTTGGTGGCAGATTTGGTCTTATAACTGCAAGAAGGGGTGTGTGCCCGGCAGATAAGTTTGATAAGCCATTAGCGAAGGCTTGCCCGATGGGTCCTGTTTTGTCTCCAATCAACAAATCGATGTGAGCAATTTCGTTTCCGTCACCAATTAGCGCCTCACCAATCAGATATGTGTGCTCTTTGGGTTTGATGGCTTCTTCAAAAACTAGTTTTCTTTCATTGACTTCTGAAAAGTCAACATCAAACTCTCTCATCCACTGATAAAGGGTATCACGGTGAATTCCTAAAATCTCGGCAGTACCCTTAATTGTCGGTTTTGATGACCTACTCCCTTGTGTCCTTCTTAGTTTTCTTTCCTCTTTCTTGGCTGTCGCCAGCAATCTGATGAATTCTTCTTTTGTTTCTGGTTTTTTACCGCCATATTCCGACATATTATCACTCTCGATGAGAGCATTTCACAGATCACATATAAAAATGTGTCGGACTAAAAACCATCATGTTTAATGAATCCGACACTTTCTTGAGGAAAAAGCTTTTCAAAAAGAATTTTTCCGACAGAAATTTTTTGACTTTTTATACATGTTTATTCTTAATAGTTAGTTTGCGGTAGGTGAGAGCAAAGTTGCCTATATTTATTTCACAAAATGTTAAGCTTATGTTCTGAAAAACGATATTATTTTATCTGCTTTTGGGGATTGTTGTCGTGGATTATATGGTTGCTGATTTTTTTGCTTGCTTATTTTGATCTGCGGTTAATTTCTTCGCGTCTTTTTTTTTCGTCTACTGCTTGCCGTATCCACTCGGAAGGTTTGCCCACAGTTTTCAAGTATTTTAGTTGGTCCGTAGTTAGGCGTACTCCGTAATGTAATTTCCTTTTGCTCATTGTTTCCACAAATTAAATCAGTATCAAAAATAAAAAAAGCTTTATGAAATCAAAATATTGACTGCTGATAATGTCACAGGTTTCATGGCTAACCAAGAAGAGTCCCTCAAAGCAACTAACAAGTTACCTCGCCGTGAAGAAAATATAAATAAGTGACGTAATGCTCAAAACCAACAATATGCCCATAAGTTTCTGAGAGGAAGACTAATGGTTGAAAAAGAATTCTTTAAGTTAGCTCTTGGGTTGATTACCGCCAGCGAAGCTCATGAACGATACCGAGGAAAAGAGTGCATAAACCTGATTGCAAGTGAGGGACTCAAATCTCCTGCAGTAGAGGAAATGCTCAGCCAAACACATGACTTGGAGTCCAGATATGCTGAAGGCGAAAACGACCTTAATGGACACGTTAAAGCAAGGCACTATCAAGGACAAAAATACATGACCAAAATCGAAAACTACACAGCAGACCTGATGAAAGAACTGGTCGGATGCAACTGGACTGACGTTAGGCTTGTTTCAGGAACCCATGCAAACC
Organism: Candidatus Bathyarchaeum sp.; assembly: GCA_016930555.1. GTDB lineage: Archaea > Thermoproteota > Bathyarchaeia > Bathyarchaeales > Bathyarchaeaceae > Bathyarchaeum. The sequence goes on along the minus strand of JAFGGM010000051.1, from coordinate 52,072 downwards.
TCGCAACATTCAAGGGACTCTCGTCAGCAACAAAAAACAATCGAATGGTAGTTCTACCTCTCAGTGCTGGAGCGCACATCACTCATGACTACTCTGGCTTAGCAGGCAAAGTCTTGGGGTTAGAAACTGTCAATCATGCTTACAATGTGAACGAACTCAACATTGATGCGGAAAAGTCTGCAACCATAATTGAGGGAACTAGACCAGGCATAGTTACTTTCGGAGGCAGTGTCTTCCAGTTTCCCCATCCCGTCAAAGAATTAGTGAAGGTTGCTAAAGAAACAGGAGCCTACATAGTTTATGATGCAGCTCATGTGCTGGGCTTGATTGCAGGCGGAGAATTTCAGGACCCATTTGGAGATGGAGTAGACTTCATAACTGCATCTACCCACAAAACTTTTCCAGGACCTCAAGGCGGCGTTATCCTCGCTAACTGTGAAGATGAACGGATGAAGAAGGCAATCAAGAAGGTGCAGAAGGCAGTTTTTCCTATGACTACCTCTAATTCTCACCTTGGAAGGCTTCCTGCTTTGGGTTTAGCTGCTTTGGAACTAAAACTGTATGGTAAAGATTTGGCTAAGCAGACGATTAGGAATGCGCAAACTGCAGGTAAGTGCCTCTTTGAGAATGGCATTGAAGTCTTAGGCAGAAAGAATGGGTTTACGATGTCCCATCAGATTGTTGTTGATGTCAGAGATTATGGTGGAGGACAAAAACTTGCTTCCGACCTTGAGGACGCCAACATAATTTTGAATAAGAACCTTCTACCCTACGACAATCAGCACAATCGTGGAGACCCATCAGGTCTAAGAATCGGTTTCCAAGATGTGACCCGCAGAGGCTTCAAACCCAACGACATAGAAACTCTTTGTTCTCTCATCTTAGAAGTAATAAAGGGTAAACGGAATTCTACTGACGTGAAGAAAGACATCATCAAACTGAGGCAAAGTTTCCCCGAAATCAAATACGGTTTCCAAAGCATCAACGAAGCAAAAGACTACCTCAAAAATTTGCCTAAAACTTAAGAATCACAATCAAGGCGTACTTAAGAGCCGTCTTCCTGCTACATTCTTTGCATACGATATTTTTTTATATAAGAAACAGGGTTCCTTCTTTTTGGTAAGGAAACTGGGTCTTTGAATAGCCAATCGACGACTAAATGGAACACTTTTTGGCAGTTCTATAGCTTTGGCTATTTTTACTATAAGTAAGCCCAGTTAGCTGAACTTTAGCGTCTTTAGCTTTCTGGGCTTCTTGGAGGGTTTAGTTGATATGAAAGAAAACGTTGAAAAAAATCGCAGAAGACTTGTGGTTAAATTTGGTGGCTCCAGCCTCGGAGACCACGAACGGATATTGAGGGCAGTTACAGCAGTTGCTGAAGAAGCAAAGAAGGGAACCCAAATAGCGGTCATCGTTTCGGCTATGGGAAAAACAACCGACACACTTTTTCATGCTGCAAAGAACAGCTCCAATGGCAAGTTACACAAGACAGACTTAGATGAGATTCTGGCCATGGGCGAAAGAACAAGCATCAGAATAATCGCTGCGGCACTAAAGGCGCAGGGAGTGGATTCCCGTTACGTTGATCCGCATGACGCGGAATGGCCCATCATAACAGATAACTCGTTTTCTGATGCTAACCCCATCTTGGATGTCTGCTACGAACGGGCTATACAGAATGTTCTTCCTCTCGTAGAGAAGGGCATTATTCCCGTGATTGCTGGTTTCGTGGGTAAAACAAAAGATAACCGAGTAACGACGTTGGGAAGAGGGGGAAGTGATACAACTGCATTTATCCTAGCGAAGGCTCTAGACGTTGATGAGCTTATTCTTGTTACGGACGCTGAAGGAATTATGTCAGCAGACCCCAAGGTGATAGCCGCTCCTGAACGGCTTCAAGAAATTGACGTGAACAGTTTAGTTGGATTAGCCGATTCGGGAACAAAATTCATTCACAGGAAGGCGCTACGATACAAAGATGACTCAGTGAAAGTCAGAGTAATCAAACATAGTCACGGCAACCTAAATGCGGAAGGAACGTTGATCACGGGCTCCCTCTCAGCAGACTTGGATGTAGAGCTAGAATATCCATCTTCTGGAATGTCCATCACTGTCGTAGGGATAGGAGTGTCAGAGAATCCCGATGTCATAAAACAGCTTGCTGAAACGGTGAAAAAACATGCAAAGCTGCTGGGCTTGTCCCTGAATTATGATTCTTTGATTCTTTATGCCTCAGAGAACTCTGATTCCAAGGTGCTTCTGGAGGAAGTGCATAACGTGATATTGAGTCATGTGGAAACTTTGGCTATGTCTGTCCGAAAACAGTTAGCTTTCCTCAAAATCAAAGGTGTTGGATTAGAAAAGACGCCAGGTCTCACAGGAAGAATCTCCGAGGCACTACGAGTGAACTGTATAAATATTTTTGGACTTATCACAATCACTTCCAGTATTCTTTTATTTGTTGACTGGGAAGAAAAAGAGAAGGCTCTAAAATTAGTTAAAGAAGCATTGAATGGTGACTAAAAATGTTGAAAGCAGCTGTGTTAGGAGCAACAGGCAATGTCGGACAAATCTTCGTCCAACTACTTGAGGGGCATCCCTGGTTCGAAGTTACAACTGTTGCAGCATCCGAAAGAAGCACAGGAAGAACATATGGTGAAGCCTCCAGATGGCGACAAACAACAGCGATTCCAGAAGCTGTCGCTCCAATGGATGTTGTAGACATATCACCGAAAGCAGTCAAAGATGTTGACATAATATTCTCGGCGCTGCCATCAGATGTTGCTGGAAAGATGGAAGAAGATTTTGCTGCTGCAGGTTACGTGATAGTCAGTAATGCGTCAGCCCACAGGATGGACCCTGACGTTCCTATGTTAAACCCTGAAATAAACTGCAGCCACATCAGCCTAATTGAAGAGCAGCGCAGAAACAGAAAATGGGAGGGCGCCATTGTCACAAATCCTAACTGCAGTACAACCGTTCTAACTTTGCCGCTGAAACCAATCTATGATATGTTCGGCATCAAAAGTGTTGTAGTGTCTACGATGCAGGCCATATCGGGCGCGGGATACCCAGGCGTAGCTTCCTTGGACATTATTGACAACGTTATTCCCTACATTGGAGGAGAAGAGCCCAAAATGGAGTCTGAAACACAGAAGATTCTAGGAACAGCCTCTAAGCCAGCAGACTTCAAGGTTTCCTCAAGCTGCCACAGAGTTCCAACAATTGATGGGCACTTGGAAGCTGTTTTCGTTGAAACAAAGAAGTATGCGGATCCAGCTGCTGTAGCTGAGGCTATGGAAAATTGGGTAGGCGAACCTCAAGAGCTTAAGCTTCCGTCTGCCCCAGAAAAGCCCGTTGTTGTTACGTCGGAGAATAATCGTCCCCAAACACGATTGGACAGGATGGAAGGCAAGGGCATGAGCACTGTGGTGGGCAGAATCCGTAGAGACTCTGTGTTCGATGGAGTCAAATTTATTGCTTTAGGGCATAATACTATACGTGGAGCTGCTGGATGTGGCATCCTTAACGCAGAATACTTGAAGGTAAAGAAATTCATCTAAAGGAGAATGAAAGTTTTGGAATCAGGTAAAACTAGGCGACTGAGACGAATCTTCCGAAGTGACAAAAAAACAGTGATTGTTCCGATGGACCACGGCGTAACTATTGGGCCAGTCAAGGGACTAGTAAACATGCAAGAGATAATCAACAAGTTGCTAGATGGTGACGCTGATGCAGTTGTAATCAATAGAGGCATCGCCAAAACCGTTGACACTGGAAACGCTGGATTAATCGTTCATCTGTCTGGAATCACCCTACGTTGTCCTAATCCAAACTATAAAGTGCAAATAGGTTCTGTAGCCGATGCTGTTAGATTGGGCGCTGATGCTGTGTCGGTTCACGTTAATGTTGGTGCTGAACATGAAACTGAGATGCTGTCAACCATGGGAAAAGTAGCCTGCGAATGTGACGATTTTGGGATGCCCTTGTTGGCTATGATGTATCCTCGAGGACCAAATATCAAAGATCCCCATGCTGTGGATGTGGTGGCTCATGCAGCTCGCTTAGGTGCAGAGTTGGGTGCCAACGTAATTAAAACAAACTACACTGGCGACACCGAATCCTTCAAACAGGTCATCGATAGCTGCCCCGTTCCAGTCATTATCGCGGGTGGACCAATAGCTGAGACTCCACGTGATGTTCTGCAGATGGTAAAAAATTCCATAACTGCTGGGGGTGCAGGACTTTCTATCGGACGGAACGTATTTCAGCATAAGGACCCTACAAAGATGGTTAAAGCCTTATCAGCCATTGTCCATGACAACGCGTCGGTCTCTGAAGCCATGAAGATTCTTGGTGAATCCCGATGAAGGAACTCTGGCTTGAAATAGAAGCTTCTCTTTCGGAATCCCAGAAAACCAAGTTGCTAAAGTCTGCAGCTAGGACCTGCAATGCCGTGCTTGTTGGTCCCGAAGATTTGGAGAAAGCCAAGAAAGCTGGAGTAAATGCTGCCTCAACATCAGAAGAAGCAGACATAGTTGTTCTTTCAACCCTTGACCCAGAGAAACTTAAAACATTAAAGGTTAAGGGCAAAACCACGGCTGTAAAAATCGTTATCACGGGAAAAAAGGATGAAGAAACAGCAATAGAAGCGGTTGGACTCAACTCCGACTATATCATTGTCGGTACTCCGGACTGGAAAATAATTCCCCTAGAGAACCTCATCGCCAAAACCAGAGATAAAACCAAACTTATCGCAGAAGTCTCCAGCACAAAAGAGGCAAAAGTTGCCCTAGAAACGTTGGAGCTTGGCTCAGACGGAGTATTACTGAAAACAGCAGACGCAGAAGAACTAAAGAGGACAGTAGAGATTGCCAAGAAGCGCCATTTTACCCTTGCATTGGTTGCTGTTGAAGTTACTTGCGTGAAGGAGATTGGTACTGGCGCCCGAGCCTGCATTGACACGTGCGATCTTATGAAGCCTGGAGAGGGTATGCTTTTGGGTTGCCAGTCCTCTGGTCTTTTTTTGGTTCAGGCTGAAGTTCATGAAAGCCCATATGTAGAGACTCGTCCCTTCAGGGTGAATGCTGGTCCCCTTTCTTTGTATGCCTTGACTTCTCCAACAAGAACTAGATACTTGTCGGAGTTGAAGGCTGGAGAAGAAGTTCTAGTGGTTGACCGCGAAGGAAGAGTCAGGCTGACGAATGTTGCACGGTCGAAAATTGAGTGGAGACCTATGCTGCTTATTGAAGCGGATTGTGGTGGCCTAACTTTGAAGCTGATTGCTCAGAATGCCGAAACCATACGCGTTGTGACTCCCGAAGGCTCCAAAGCAGTCACGAACCTGCAGAAGGGAGATAAGATATTGGCTCGTGTGGAAGAGGGAGGCAGGCATTTCGGAACATTGGTGAAAGAAGAAGCTGTGATAGAACGTTGACAGTCAGAGTCTGCGTTGCAGTACCTCCAAAAACAGTTGAAGAAGCATTCTGTTTGATAAAACACGCTGAAGCTCAAGATGCAGACCTCATTGAAATAAGATTAGACAGTCTCAAAAACCATGACCGTATCCCCGAAATTACACGCTACACCAAGACGCCCCTGATAGCAACAAACAAATCACAGAAAAACCTCGGCAATTTTTCAGGAAACGAAACTGAGCGCCAAAAAATCTTGTTGAATGCCGCAAAAAGTGGCTTCACATATGTAGATGTAGATTTGGGCACACCTAATCAGGAAAAATTAATCAGAAGTCTGCGTGAGGCTGGAGCAAAAGTCATCATATCATTCCATGATTTCGAGCGAACTCCTTCCCTCTCGCAACTGGAAAAGGTTGTTGATGAGGAGGTGGCTTTGGGTGCTGATGTCTGCAAAATTATAACCACCGCTAAATCCGTTGAAGATAACTCGACAGTCATAGATCTAGTTTCCAAGGTTTTCAAAAAATGTAAAATTGTTTGTTTTGCTATGGGAGACCTCGGCGTACCTTCACGTTTCTTGTCTCCTATCTTCGGAGCCTTCTTTACCTTTGCTTCTATTGGCGAAAAAAGAAAAACAGCAAAAGGGCAATTAACTATTCAGGAAATGAAAAAGGCGTACCAGCTGATGGGGCAATAACAATGAAAATCAACGGAAAAACCAAGGTTTGTGCCGTCATCGGCGACCCAGTAGACCACTCTTTAAGTCCTGTAATGCATAACGCAGCCTTCAAAGAATTGGGACTAAACATTGTTTACGTGGCTTTCTCCGTAAAAACAGAGGGGTTAGAAGATGCGATTTTGGGTGCAAAAAGTTTGGGTCTCTTAGGATTAAATGTTACTATGCCCCACAAACATGCCATCATACAATATTTGGATGAAACTGATTCTACAGCGAAGGCTATTGGCGCAGTGAATACAATCCTAAACGAGCGGGGAAGACTGTTCGGATACAACACAGACGGCAAAGGCGTTATGATTGCCCTCAAAGAAAACCGTATAGACTCAGAAGAAAAGAAGATGCTTCTCCTAGGTGCAGGTGGCGCAGCAAAAGCCATAGCCTTTCAGGCAACCCAAGAAACAGACGAACTTGTTATCCTCAACAGAACTGAAGAGAAGGCAAAACAGCTAGCTGAACTGTTAAACAAAACATTTGGCACCAAAGTAACTGGCAGAACCCTATCAGTTGAGGTCCTGAAAGAAGAACTGGGAAACACTGACGTTCTTGTTAACGCCACATCTGTTGGCATGAGCCCAGACGTTAACGCAAGCCCCGTTCCCGCAGATTTGTTGCATTCTGGCTTGTGTGTGATGGACATCATCTATAATCCATTAGAAACAAAGTTCCTGAAAGACGCAAAGATTGTGGGTGCTAAGGTGGTTTCGGGTCTAGAGATGCTGCTGTATCAAGGGGCTTTTGCTTTCGAAATCTGGACTAACTGTCCGGCTCCAGTTGATGTCATGAAGAAAGTTGCCTTGAGTAAACTGGCTGAACAGGGTGTCCGTCCTTGAGGGGAAAAGCTGAGGCAATAACTCATGGCGCAGCCACAATAATCAATGCCATAGCTACAGGCAAAGGAGCAGCCATAGGAGTAGACCTGTGGACAAAAGCTACCGTCTCCATCAACGAAGACCCCGGAGTAGTACACGTTAAGATTCTTTCAGATTCCTCAGAGAACCCTCTTCTGGCACAAAAGACTGTCATGAGCGTTCTCAAACGTTTCGGTCTAGAAAAAAAGTATGGTGCCAAAGTTGAAACCCAATCAAACATTCCTGTGGCAAGGGGAATGAAAAGTAGCAGTGCAGCAGCGAATGCCATAGCCTTGGCAACTACTGCGGCACTGGAACGCAACTTGGATGACGTTGATGTGGTGAAGCTTGGTATTGACGGGGCATTGGAGGCAAAAGTTACCATAACTGGAGCCTTTGACGATGCTTGTGCCTCATTTTTTGGCGGAGTTGTAATCACGGATAACTTGGAGCGGAGAATCGTCAAACGTTTCGAGTTGCCTGAAGCACCTGCAGTCCTGTTCTATGTTCCAACCAAAAAAACCTACACAGCAGAAACAGACGTGCAGCGGATGAAGGAAATAGCTCCCATCGTCAAAATCGCCTACAACGAAGCATTAAGCGGCAACTACTGGGCAGCCCTAACAATGAACGGATTAATCTACTCATTAGCCCTAGGCTACGATTTGTCGCCATCTGTAGAAGCCATCACCGCAGGAGCCTATGCTTCTGGCTTGTCTGGAACTGGACCCGCAGTGACAGCTATCCTTCCAGAAGACAAAATCGACCTTATAAAGGATGTTTGGCGGAGCCGTGAGGGAGAAATCCTTGAGGCTCACATCAATAAAGAGAAAGCTAAGGTTGTGGACTAAAAAGATGGATGTAATAGTCAGGAACACTGAACGTCTTGAAGGCGTGGTTTCGGCTCCTTCATCCAAAGCTTACACCCACCGTATGCTTATAACCGCATCATTGTCTAACGGCACTTCACGAATACGCAATCCTCTGGTCTCAGATGACACTCAGGCGACTCTGGAGGCAGTAGAAGCCTTTGGAGCAACAACAGAACTCAAAAAAAACTGCAGGATAATCCAAGGAACAGAACGCCCTCGAACGCCAAGCCAACCCATAGACTGCAGAGAATCTGGGTCAACTCTTCGTTTCATGATTCCAGTTGCAACTCTTGCAGCCGGCCAATCAAAGTTTCTTTTTGAAGCATCCTTTGAACGGAGACCAGTGGCGCCTCTTCTTGAAAGCCTCAAAGAACTGGGAGCAGAAATTGCTATTGCACGAGGTTCGTCTGTCTGTGTTGGTGGCGGAGGAATCAGGGGCGGAAAAACTTCGATAAGGGGCGACGTAAGCTCCCAATTTATCTCTGGGTTACTGTTTGCTTGTCCAAAAGCGAAAGAAAACACAGAAATCAATGTCACAACCCAACTGGAGTCCAAGGACTACGTTGAGATGACCCTTGAAATCCTCGGTAAGCATGGCATCGAAACTTCGGTGGATCATGATTTTTCGCAGCTGAAGATTCCCGCAAACCAGAACTACCGTCCATGTGATCATACTGTTCCGGGCGATTTTTCGTCTGCTGCCTTTCTTTTGGCAGCTGCAGCAGTTACCTCATCACGGGTAAAGGTGAAAGGTCTTGAGTATCAAACCTTTCAAGGCGACAAAGCAATAGTTGACATACTTGAAAAGATGGGCACATCAGTTACGATAGGAGACAACTCTGTTGAGGTCACAGGAAAAACACTTGCAGGAGTTAACATCGACGCCAAAGACATCCCAGATTTGGTTCCTGTCTGCGCAGTTCTTGCATGCTACGCTGAAGGGTGTTCGGAAATATTTAATGCCAAGAGGCTCAGGTACAAAGAATCAGACAGGCTCGATTCGATAAGCACAGAACTACAGAATATGGGCGCTGACGTCACAGTAAACGAGGATGGCTTAACAATAAACGGGGGATGCAACTTACATGGAACAACCATTGATCCCCACAATGACCACAGAATCGCCATGGCATGTGCCGTAGCAGCTCTTGGAGCTAAGGGAGAGACAAAAATTCAAAACGTTGAATGTATAAATAAATCATACCCGCAGTTCTTCAAGGACTTGCGTGTGTTAGGAGTGAATGTTATTGGGATCTAACTCGATAGGAAAGGAATTCGTAGTAACCTGCTTCGGCGAAAGCCATGGTAGATGCGTCGGAGCAGTCATAGACGGGTGTCCAGCAGGTCTTCCCTTCGCAGAAGAAGACATCCAGATGGAACTGGACAAAAGGTTGCCTGCTAACAAGGAAATTGTTTCTGCCCGAAGAGAAAAAGATGTTGTAGAAATTTTGTCAGGAACTTTTGATGGCTTCACCACTGGTGCTCCAATCTGCGCTTTGGTGTGGAATAGAGAGGTTGTTTCTGGCGACTATGATTCAATAAAGTATACGCCTAGACCTGGACACGCTGATTACCCTGTAACAGTCAAGTATTTGGGATTCAGTGATTACCGTGGAGGGGGAAGATTCTCAGGTAGAATCACTGTAGCTTTCATAATCGCTGGTGCCATCGCCAAAAAACTGCTAGACGTCTTCAATGTTGAAGTTCTGGCGTACACAACCGCCGTCGAAGACATCGAACTGGAGGCAAATCTGTCTCTTAGCGAGGTTAGAGAAAACATTTATGCGAACTCTGTGAGATGCCCAGACCCCCAATTGGCAAAGAAAATGGTAGAAGCGATTTTGAAGGCAAAAAAAGAGGGGGACAGTTTGGGCGGAACCGTTGAGTGCGTCGCCTTTGGTCTTCCAGTTGGGGTCGGTGAACCCCTTTTTGATTCTTTAGATGCAGAAATTGGGAAGGCACTCTTTGATGTTCCCGCCGTTAAGGGTGTTGAATTCGGCGTAGGATTCGCAGCTGCAAAAATGAAGGGCTCAGAAAACAATGACCCTTACAGAATATGTAACGAAGAAGTCGAAATGCTGAACAATAACGCTGGCGGCGTCTTAGGGGGCTTATCTTCTGGGACACCTCTTGTGGTTAGAGTGGCAGTGAAGCCTACTCCATCGATTTCTAAAGAGCAACAAACTGTGGACTTGTCGAAGATGGAGGACACAACAATCAAGGTGCAAGGCAGGCATGACCCCTGTGTGGTGCCCAAAGCTGTGCCTGCTGTTGAGGCCTCGGTTGCCATAGTTCTGGTTGATCAACTGATTCGTGGTGGATTTATACCTAAAGTTTTAGGAGTTGAAGCTGTTGGAGAGTATTATGGGGTTAAGGAAGAAGATTGACGCAATCGATGAAAATCTTGTTATCCTTCTAAAGGATAGGATAGAACTCTGTAAAAGTATCGGCAAAATCAAAAAAGAAACTGGACTAGCTGTAAAGGATCTTCGGAGAGAAGATGCAGTTTACGTGCACATCATGGCAAAAGCGTTAGAAGCTGGACTTGATCCCCAAAAAGTTGAAGCCATTTTCAAACAGATAATTGATTTGAGCGTCTCTGTTCAAGGCGCAGAATAAGAATACTTAAAGCATTGCCATGTCATTCATGATGAACAACTATTCAATTTGGTGGTTCCTCGGGGTTTAGGAAAATGCTGTATGAAATAAGCGAAAAAGCGATACAACTTGAGAACCAAGGAAAGAAAATGATCAAATTTAATCTGGGAGACCCAGATATGCCAACGCCACCCGAAATAATTGAAGCAGCCTATGACGCCATGAAACAGGGAAAGACAAAATATTCTTCTGCTGCTGGCGAGAAGGTGCTACGGGAAGAGTTGGCGAGCATCCATGATGTTTCAGTGGATAATGTGGTGATAACCACCGGCTCAAAATGGGCCGTTTTTTCTTTGATGTTTCTGTTACTGAACAAGGGCGAAAACGTTGTTGTTCCTTCTCCTCACTGGACCAGCTACGACTTAGCTGCGAAGAGGGTTGGAGCTGAGCTACGTTTTCTGAAGGGAGACCTTGAGTCTAACTGGAAGATTGATGTTGAAAAACTGGAGAACCTAATCGATGAAAAAACGAGACTACTGATTCTTAATAGTCCCGGCAATCCAACAAGCAAAGTTATTGATGAGAAAACCTTCAGCGAGATTGTCCAAATCGCAAAAAGCAGAGGAATAACTGTCATGTCTGATGAGGTCTACGCGGATATAAGCTTCGTCAAAGCTAAGAGTATCCTCGATTTCGGCGATGACCAGATACTGATAAGCGGTTTCTCTAAAATTTTTGCGATGACAGGCTGGAGAATTGGTTATGCCATTGTTGAGAAGGAGTTGGCACAGAAGATGATTAAGCTGAACCAGATAACTACAACCTGTGTTCCCGCCTTTATCCAATACGGAGCCCTGAAGGGGCTCGAAACTAAGAAAAAGATTGAGGATGCGGTCAGAGACCAGTTCAGGCTAAGGGCAGACGCCGCAACCAAAGTTCTTTCCAAAGCAAAGATGAATTTTTCCCGTCCTGATGCACCATTTTATCTGTTTCCAAAAGTTGATGGCTTGGATTCTGAACGTTTCGCCTTGGACCTGCTGGACAGCGGAGTTGCTATAGCTCCTGGAACCGCTTTCGGAGATTATCGTGAATACTTCAGAATAGCTTTGACTGTGAATGAAGAAAAGATTAGGGAAGGTTTGGAGACGCTTTGTGAGGCTCTGCCTTGAGGGTAGCAATTATTGGCGCAGGAAAGATGGGTCGATGGTTCGCACGATTCTTCAAGGATGAAGGCTATTCTGTAGTTGTTTCCAGCCGAACCCGAAAAAAAGCAGAAGCCCTACGAAACGAGTTAGGCGTTGAATTAGCAGACACTAATTCTAAAGCTGTGGAAGGCGCTGACTGGATACTATTGTGTGTGTCTTTAGATGGCTTGGAACCTGCCCTGAAGGAGGTCAGCTCCCACATCAAAACAGGTCAGACCGTCATGGACATCAGCTCAATCAAAGAAATCCCCGTGAATATGCTACACAAATACGTCACGAAGGGCGTCATCTTGGGCACTCACCCTGTTTTTGGTCCAGGAGCTAAAAGCCTTGAAGGACAAAACTTTGTTTTAACCCCCGTCCAAGAAGAAGAGAAACGTTTCGCTGAGGAGTTTAAAGACTGGCTGAAGGCGCGAGGTGCGAAAGTGACGGTGATGGCACCTAGAAAACATGATACGTTGATGTCGCTTGTTTTAGGTTTCCCCCACTTTGTTGGTTTGGTTGCAGGCGACGCTCTGCTAGATAATCAGGATTATGCTGAGGCAAAAAAGGTGGGCGGCGCAACCTATCAGATGTTGTTGACTTTGGCTGGGGCTGTCGCTGCTGAGGAGCCGGGTTTCTATTCGAATCTTCACATGAGCCTGCCTGAGATGGAGAAGATTGAAGGCCTGTTTCTGGATAAGGTTGAAGAGTGGCTCAAGCTGGTTAAAAAGAAAGACTGCGCTGGTTTCAGACGTAAGATGGAGAAGGTTAAGAAGCGGCTTCGGGAAGTTGACCCTGACTACGAGAAATACTATGGCCTTATGTATCGTCTGCTTGATGATTCCTAGAGCTTACAGTTGGATTTGTTTGCTGCCTTGTAGGAGCCAAGGATTTTAACGAACACTGTTTTGTCGGTGATGCTTTCTAGAGCTTGCTGGCTTTTTATGTCCGTTCTGTGCCCCTCAAAGTCTAGATAGAAATGGTATTCCCATGGAGTGCTCTTGGTAGGTCTAGACTCAATTTTTGTCAAGTTTATATTCCTGTCAGCAAACTCCTTCAATATCTTGTACAGTGCCCCGGGCACCGATTTTGCTCCAAAGATTATTGATGTTTTATCTTCTCCAGAGTACTGCGAATCCTTCTTGTCCAACACAAAGAATCGTGTGGAATTGTTTTTGCTGTCCTCTATTTCCTTCTCCAGTATGGTCATGTCGTAGATTTTGGCGGCTCTTTCGCTGGCTATGGCAGCTGCGTCCATCATCTTTTCTTCTTTAATCATCTTTACGCTGCCTGCAGTATCGAAGGTGCTAATTGCCTTCAGTTTGTATTGTTCCAGAAACTTTCTGCACTGTGCCAAGGCTTGGGGGTGACTGTAAACTGTTTTGATTTGGTCTATTTTGGTGCCTTGGTGGGCTATGAGACAGTGGCTTATTCTGATGATTATTTCGCCGCAGACCTTCAAATCATATTCTAGAAACAGGTCGTAGGTGCGGTTTACGCTGCCTTCAATGGAGTTTTCGATGGGAACGACGCCATAGTCTACAGTACCTGTTTTGACGCTTTCGAAGACTTCATCAAAGCTTTCGCATGGCTTAACCAATACTGACTCGCCGAAAAAACTGTAAACTGCCATCTCGCTGTAGGCACCAAGCTCTCCCTGAAAAGCAATCCTCAATACAAACACACCATTCTATCTGACGTTAAGCCCAAAATAAAACACTTTACTTCATTCTTTCGGCGTCTAACTGCTGTTCTAAGCTTCTATTTTTCTAACACAGACGGTTGAACCCAAAAAAAGTGCCCTAGATGTGGGTATTCGTTAATGTTTTATATTAGAAATAAGATGAAGATAAGAGGTTTTTAGGCTTGCGTGGATTCACGTAAAATCACCCGAAAATGTTGGAAAGGAGAGGAAATGCATGGGTAAAAGTATAACCCAGAAGATAATCGAAAAGCACCTAGTAGAAGGAAACTTTGAACCCGGCAAAGAAATTGCCATAAAAATTGACCAGACTTTGACGCAGGATGCAACCGGAACCATGGCCTACCTCCAGTTTGAGGCAATGGGGCTGTCAAAAGTCAAAACCGAGCTTTCTGTAAGCTACATAGACCACAACACAATCCAAGTGGGCTTCGAGAACGCAGACGACCATCGTTATCTGCAATCAGTCGCAGCCAAGTATGGCATCCTGTTGTCCAGGGCAGGAAACGGCATCTGCCATCAAGTTCATCTTGAACGGTTCGGAAAACCTGGAAAGACGCTTTTAGGCTCTGACAGTCACACTCCAACCGCTGGCGGACTGGGCATGATTGCCATTGGAGCTGGAGGATTAGACATCGCTGTTGCTATGGGAGGCGAACCCTTCTATCTTACGTGTCCAAAAGTCACAAAAATAAATTTGAAGGGAAAACTGAAACCTTGGGTCTCCGCAAAAGATGTGGTTCTGAAGGTTTTGGAGATTTTCACCACAAAAGGCAACGTCGGTGCCATCTTTGAGTATGGAGGCGAGGGAGCCAAAACCCTTTCTGTTCCTGAGCGGGCAACCATCACGAACATGGGGGCAGAATGTGGAGTCACAACTTCCGTGTTTCCATCTGACGAAACCACAAAACAGTTCCTGAAGGCTCAGGGCAGAGAACGAGACTGGACTGAAGTCAAAGCCGACCCCGACGCCGAATACGACTGGGTGGTCGACATCGACTTGAGCGAAATAGTTCCGCTAGCAGCCTACCCCCACAGCCCTGGCAACATCAAAACAGTGAAAGAACTCAGCGGGATGAAAGTTAATCAAGTGTGTATAGGAAGCTGCACAAACTCTTCTTACAAGGACCTAATGACTGTAGCAAAAATCCTGAAGGGCAAAAAGGTTCACCCCTCAGTCAGCTTTGTTATTTCTCCAGGCTCAAAACAGGTAATCGAGAACCTAGCAAAAGAAGGCGCCCTGGCAGACCTTTATTCCACTGGCGCCAGAATCACAGAGCCAGTCTGCGGATTCTGCATCGGAAACAGCCAGTCGCCTCAAACAGAGGCAGTGTCAATACGCACCTCCAACAGAAACTTCTTTGGACGTTCTGGAACAAAGACTGCAAACCTGTACTTAACAAGCCCTGAAACAGCCGCTGCGTCCCTTCTAACAGGCAAAATGATTGACCCACGAGACCTTGGAATGGACTATCCCGTAGTGGAGATGCCTGCAAAATTCTATATCGACGACAGCATGATATTGTTGCCTTCAGAAACTCCAGACGCGGTTAAAATATACCGTGGTCCAAACATTGGAGATCCACCATCTAATCCGCCTATGTCTGCGGACATCTCTGGGGTCGTCACCATCAAGGTGGGCGACAAAATCACCACCGACCACATCATCCCCGCAGGAAGCAGAATGAAGTACAGGTCTAATGTGCCCAAGTATTCTGAGTTCGTGTTTGAGATAGTGGATGACACCTTCTACAAGCGAGCGTCAGAAATCAGGGACAGCGGAAAACACAACATTATCGTAGGCGGACTAAGCTACGGTCAAGGCTCTTCACGGGAGCATGCAGCCCTTTGTCCAATGTTTCTAGGCGTAAAGGCGGTTATTGCCAAATCCTTTGAGAGAATTCACTCAGCAAACCTGATCAACTTCGGAATCATCCCCTTAACCTTCAAAACAGAATCAGATTATGACCAGATAGACTCTGGAGACGAACTGGAGATTCCAGATATCAGAAAAGTGCTGTCAGAGAACAAGCCGCTGATTGTGAAAAATCTTACAAAAGGAAAACAGTTTGAAGTAAACTATGAACTGTCCGAACGACAGAAGAATATTCTCCTTGCAGGTGGAATGCTTTCTTACATCAAAAACAAGTGACAGACTGAAAATTAATTGAAGGAGACAAAAAATTGGCTCAAAGAGGAATTCGTGAATTTCATGGAAAAAAGATGATGGCAAACTATTGGACAGAATATTTACCAAACCTTGCAAAGTACGACGGAAAAATAGTTTTGGTTGACCCAAAAACAGACATGAATGAGCTTGCCAAACAGAATCCTTGGCTGAAACAAGAGAAATTGGTTGTCAAGCCTGATCAACTGATTGGAAAAAGAGGAAAAAACAACCTCATACTTCTTAATTCCACATTTGATGAAGCAAAGAAGTGGTTGAATAAACGGATGAACAAGGACGTTACGATAGGAAAAGTAACAGACAAGCTTACACATTTTCTTATTGAACCCTTTATTCCCCATGATAAAAACAAGGAATACTATGTTGCCATAACATCCAACAGGGAAGGCGACGCTATCTACTTCTCGGCGCACGGAGGAGTAGACATAGAGTCCGTTTGGGACACTGTTGTAACCATACAAGTTCCAATTCTTTCTAGCATCAACAACATCAAAATAGCCGAAAAACTGCCCAAAGAAGTTCCTGAAGAAGAAAAAGCAATGGTCGCCGAGTTCATTAAAGGCTTGTTCAAGTTTTACGTAGACTTTGGTTATGCGTATCTCGAAATTAATCCCATAGCAATGACCAAAGAAGCCTTCATACCTCTAGACACTGTTGCTCGTCTCGACGACACAGCCCAGTTCGTTTGCGGCAACAAATGGGGTAACATCGAGTTTCCAGCACCCTTCGGAAGAAGACTTACCAAAGAAGAAAAATTCGTGAAGGATTTGGATGAAAAAAGTGGCGCCTCCCTGAAACTAACTGTAATTAACCCAAGCGGCAGAGTGTGGACATTAGTTGCGGGCGGCGGCGCCAGCGTCGTTTACACAGACACCGTTTTTGACTTAGGCTTCAAAGATGAGTTAGCCAATTACGGAGAATACAGCGGCAACCCCTCCACTGACGAGACATACCAGTACACAAAAACAATACTTGACCTCATGACACGAGAAAAGAATCCGAAAGGAAAAATCCTGATTATCGGAGGCGGCATCGCAAACTTCACTGACGTAGCCAAGACCTTCACGGGCATAATAAAAGCACTAAAAGAATACAAGCAGCAACTCATCGACAACAAGGTCAGAATTTACGTTCGCAGAGGCGGACCAAACTATCAAGAAGGACTGAAAAACATGAAAGACCTCGGCAAAATCTTAGGCGTTCCAATTGAAGTGTTTGGACCAGAAGCCCACATGACCTCGATAGTTTCGATGGCACTTAAAGGAAATGCAGGTGCGTGAAAATGAGCAACTATAAACTGTTTGATAAGAACACCCAAGCTATCATCTTTGGATACCAGCAAAGGGCTATCCAACGCATGCTTGACTTCGACTATGCATGCGAAAGAAAAAACCCCAGCATCGTAGCAATTGTTGACCCGACAAGAGACGGATACCACAAATGCTTCTGGGGACCTGAAGAAATCATTCTTCCAATATACACAAGCATCAAGGAAGCAGCAGAAAAGCATCCTCAAGCTGATGTGATGGTCAACTTCGCATCCTTCAGGTCAGCTTACCCCCGAACAAGAGAAGCCCTCGAAATCGATAGCATCCGCACAGTCGCAATCATTGCCGAAGGAATCCCTGAAAGATACACAAGAGAACTTGCTGCTATTGCAAGACAGAAGGGAAAATGGATAATCGGTCCCGCAACAGTTGGCGCAATCAAGGGCGGAGCCTTCAAGATAGGAAACACTGGTGGCATGATCGACAACATAATAGCGTCTCGGTTGCATCGCCCAGGAAGCGTTGCCTTTGTTTCGAAGTCAGGTGGACTGCTTAACGAACTGAATAACATCGTTTCCAGAAACAGCGACGGCGTCTACGAAGGAATAGCCATCGGCGGAGACCTCTATCCAGGTAGTACCTTCATAGACCACGTAATGAGATTCCAACAGGACCCAGATGCAGCCATGATTGTTCTCCTCGGCGAAGTCGGAGGCAGAGATGAATATGACATCGTAAACGCCCTGAAAACTGGAAAAATCACTAAGTCACTTGTTGCATGGTGCATCGGAACATGCTCCAAAATGTTCTCAGCTGGAGTACAGTTTGGTCATGCGGGAGCAAAGGCAAGAACTGACTTGGAAACAGCTGACGCAAAAAATAAAGCTTTGAAAGAAGCAGGAGCAGTCGTCCCAGATTCCTTCGATGATTTGGGCAAAAAAATCAAAGAAACTTTTGACAAGCTGGTGAAAGAAGGAAAAGTTAAGCCTAAACCAGATAGGGAGCCCAAGAAAACTCCCATGGACTTAAGCACTGCTATAACTGAAGGAATGGTGAGGATACCAACGCATTTTGTCAGTACAATCACTGACGAGCGAGGAGACCAACCCATGTATGCGGGTGTGCCTCTAACTGAAGTTGTAGAAAATGGCTACGGAATCGGCGGAGTTATCGGGCTTCTGTGGTTCAAGAAAGAACTCCCGAAATGGGGAACAGGCTTCATTGAGCTAGTTTTGCAGATAGTGGCTGATCATGGTCCTGCAGTGTCAGGCGCTCACAATGCCATAATCTCTGCGAGAGCCGGAAAGGATCTCATATCCTCGTTGGTTAGCGGTTTGTTGACGATTGGTCCACGTTTCGGAGGCGCCATTGACGGAGCAGCGTACTGGTTCAAGAAGTTCCATGATGAAGCCAAGGAGCCCAAAGAGATGGTTGATGATATGAAGGCCATGGACATACTGATTCCTGGAATTGGTCATCGTGTCAAGTCAGTGATTAACCCAGACAAGCGTGTGGAGCTTCTCAAAAAGTATGCTAGAGAAAATTTTCCGAAAACCGATTACCTCGATTACGCCCTAGCTGTTGAGAAAGTGACCACAGCAAAAAGGGACAACCTAATATTGAATGTTGATGGCTGTGTAGGAATTCTTTTCGTTGATATGCTTAACAGTTTAGGTT
This sequence comes from Candidatus Bathyarchaeum sp., assembly GCA_016930555.1. GTDB lineage: Archaea > Thermoproteota > Bathyarchaeia > Bathyarchaeales > Bathyarchaeaceae > Bathyarchaeum. The sequence continues at coordinate 33,576 of JAFGGM010000051.1, read as the reverse complement.
TCTCAAAACAGGAAATCAGTGACATCATCGAAACTGGAGCCCTAAATGGGCTCTTCGTGCTTGGGCGCAGCATCGGATTCATGGGGCACATCCTAGATCAAAAGCGTCTTAAGGAAAACCTGTACAGACATCCATGGAATGACATTCTTTATGCTTCTCCTAAAAAGGAAGAAATAAAATAAAAAAATTGGAGGAAATGGAAATGAATAAAGAAATTAAAGCGGCAAAGGAACATTTTGGTAAGCTGCTTGAAGAACAGCTTGAAAGAGTCGAACAAATGAAACAGGCAGAAAACTGGCTGGACTACGCCAAACTGAAGCCGATAGTAATCGGAATTGTTGGCGGAGACGGTATTGGTCCATTCATCACTAAGGAAGCCCAGAGGGTTCTAGAATTTCTGCTGAAAAAAGAGGTAGCCAATGGGAAAGTCCAAATGAAAGTCATTGAGGGCTTGACCATCGAGAACAGAGCCAAGGTCATGAAGACGATACCTGACGACGTTCTAGCAGAAATAAAAACGTGCCATGTTCTACTCAAGGGTCCAACATACACTCCGAAGAAGGGCGACAAATGGCCTAACATCGAGAGTGCAAACGTTGCTATGCGGCGGATTCTTGACCTGTTTGCGAACGTGAGACCTGTAAAGGTTCCTGAAGAAGGAATCGATTGGATATTCTTCAGGGAGAACACAGAAGGCGCATACGTACTTGGGGGCAAGGGAGTGAATGTCACTGACGATCTTGCTGTTGACTTCAAAGTAACAACCACACAGGGTTCCGAAAGAATTGCCGAGATGGCCTTTGATTACGCCAAGAAAAACAACATCAACAAGGTAACTGTTGTAACCAAAGCGAATGTAGTGAAAACAACTGACGGAAAATTCCTCAGCGTGGCAGAGCAGGTGGCCAAACTTTATCCTGGTGTTGAATGGGATGACTGGTTTGTTGACATCATGACTGCAAAGCTTGTGGACCCGAAGCGACGAACCCAATTCAAGGTTGTAGTATTGCCAAACCTTTATGGAGACATAATTACTGACGAAGCGGCTGAATTCCAAGGAGGAGTCGGCACAGCTGGAAGCGCAAACATCGGCAAAAGATACGCAATGTTTGAGGCTATCCATGGCTCAGCTCCAAGAATGGTTGAGGAAGGAAGAGCCGAATACGCTGACCCCGCCAGCATCCTGAGAGCAACAGTCATGCTCCTGAAACACATCGGATTTGCTGCTGAAGCAAAGAAACTTGAGATGGCTCTTGACGTCTGTGGACAGTACGAGAAAAAGGTGATAACAACAGGAAGATCAGATGGCGCTACTGGAGCAGAATTTGCTGACTACTTGATGAAAACTATTCAGGACCCAGCACTGGAAAGCAAGTGGCAAAGCTACCAATAATCCAGTTAGGCTGCAAAAGCTGGCAGTCTCCCCTTTTCCATTTTTTCTTTTCTGTTTTCTATCATATGTTTATTTAGTGACTTTTTGTACATGTTTTATTATGAAAAAACCTGATAGGGTTGTTACTTTTAGGGGACGTTTTTTGGGCATTGGTGTTCTAACGGCTATTCAGGTTATTAACGGATTGACTCACACCTTTTTTGGTTTAGTGCTGGTGTTAGGAACTTTCATTTCAGTGGCTGCTTCATCAAATTTTCCTTCAGTCTTCAGTTTTTACACACTCATTTACGGGATATTGACGCTCCTTTTTACTTATCTACTTTGGAAAGGTAAAAGTTTAGGGTGGATTGGAACCGTAGCTGTCGCATTGTTTGTCATAATCGCAGATTCTCTAACAGTCCTTGATATGCTAACTTTTCTGGGCATCATTAAAACAGCTGCTATAGTGGAGATTCCATACAGTCTCGCAACTGTGCTCTATCTCATCCAAACTCACATTAGAACAAAATATGGCATCTAAAAAGCGGGTGTTCTGTCCCTCTTTCTGTGAGTGCTCTGTTACTGAACAACCATCAATGTTAGAGTGTTTAGAACATTGTTTTTGCTTCTGATTTTCTGGACTATTCCCTTGAGTTCTTGGGGTTTTTCAGCACCGACTTTTGCGCAGATGTCGTAAGTTCCATAAACCATATACGCCTCTACTACGCCCTTGATTTCTTTAATTTCTTTTAGAACGCTTTCCATTTGACTCGGCTCTGTGTTCATCAAAACGTAAACTAACCCCATGAAATCCGCCCAAAATACATCAATGATGAAGTTATATAAAAACGTGATTTTGTTGTGCAGGCACGAAATTTACTTAAAAGCTGACTTGACTATATTCTATCTCTCAAACAGAGCTGGTCAATGGAACATGGAAGCTGAAGATGAACTAACTGCTACAGCAATTCGAACATACATTTACCTGATCAAAACTGGGAAACCTGTTGGTCCCAGAGAAGTGATGAGGGGAGCAGAATTAACCAGCCCAAGCGTTGCTTACCGGAATCTTCAGAAACTTATGGACATGAATTTGGTGAGCAAAGACGAATATGGTAACTATATTGTTAAAGAAAAAGTTGGAATCAAGGGATACGTGTGGCTTGGAAAACATCTTCTCGCTCGGTTTATCCTTTTTGGGGTCATTTTTTTGGTTGTTTTAGCCATAGAAATTGCTATTTTACTGCTTCACTTATTGGCTAATTCGTCAGTTGAAGGGTCATTTTGGCTCTTGACAATAGTAACCATCGTGTCGGCTGTTGTTTTTTTGGCTGAAGGATTGAAATGGAGAAAAAGTAAGCTATCAACATAACTAATTATTGTTGCAGTCTCTTTGTTGTCTTTTTTCCTGTTTCTCAACGAAGTCAGGCAGCTTATGGAGAGCCTTCTTCAGAACTTCGATGCTTTCTAGGTATTCTTGGATGTCTATGTGTTCGTTGGGTGTGTGGTCTAGCCGAGAGTCTCCGGGTCCATACGTAACCACCGGAATCTTCAGGGCATTACCAAGAACATTCATGTCTCCTGTACCCGTTTTCCGCGAAAAAGATGCATAATTCAGTGTGGTCTTTCTGATGCCCCAAGCCAAAGCCCTGACAATAACGGACCTGCGGTCAGCTTCGAAGGCTTTAGCCACATCCACCATCTCCACCGATACTTGAACCTTAGGGTTAGTTGCTTTGTAGCGGTCAATCTTCCGCTTTACTTCCTCAAACACGACATCTGGTGTTAGCTGAGGTGGAATTCTTAACTGAACAATAATCTCGCACTCTGAGGGAATAAAAGAGGCAGAATGGTTTCCGCCCTTTATTCCCGTTAAGCAAGATGTAATTGAGTAGAAACGGCTCTTCAGTTTCTCTTCCCGCAAATGAAGCTTGTTAATCTGTCTCCAAAACTCCATAGCTTTCTCAATTGCATTATCGAAGAGCCATGGTGCAGCAGAATGACCTGAGGGTGTCTTAACAGATACCTTCACAGTTACGATGCCCTTGTAGCCGAAGACAATCTTTTCTAAACCGCTTGGCTCACCGAAAATGGCGTAATCTGGCTGAATGCCTTCTTCAACAAAATGCTGGATTCCTGTGCCCCCCTTTTCCTCATCTACGACGCCAACAACCAGAATCTTTCCTGGAAAACCGTTCTTGACAAAGGTGGAGGCAGCTACAATCATGGCGGCTAACGGACCTTTTGCGTCCACGGAGCCTCTGCCATACAGTTGTCCGTCCTCAACCCTGACAGGAATCTTCCCTTCAACAGTGTCCATGTGCCCACACAAAAGAACAACTGGAGAGCCTTCACCTATTTCGCCGATAACGTTTCCTACTTCATCCCTGTGAACTATGAAACCCAGTTTCGTCATTTCGTCAGCCAAGAACAAGGAAATCTTCTCTTCGTTGCCTGAGGGGCTGTAAATTTTTGTCATGCGTGTAAGCAGGTCAACGGCGTAGTCGTTACTCATTTGTTCTCCCCTGCCAATACTTCATCCAGTACTTCAATGACTCTGTCGATCTGCTGTTCCTCGATGACTAAGGGCGGCAGAAACCGGACAACGTTTCTTCCAGCATCCAAAACAAGAACCCCCCTCTCCATGCATCCAAGCAGTATATTATAAACGTCAAATCGCATCTCCATCCCAATCATAAGACCCAAACCTCGGACCTCTCTGACAATCTTGTATTTCTCAGCTAAGGTTTCCAGCTTGCTCTTGAAGTATTGCCCAAGAGTTGCTGCCCTTTCTGGAAGTTTCTCTTCAACAAGCACATCTATGGCTGCAGAAGCCGCAGCACAAACTAATGGGTTACCGCTGAATGTGCTTGAGTGCTCTCCCTTGTTGAAGGCAGACATAATTTCCTCTTTGGCAAAGGTTGCGCCCATGGGAATTCCGCCAGCAACAGACTTGGCAAGACACATGATATCGGGAACTACGTTCCAGTGTTCACATGCGAAAACTTTGCCTGTGCGACCAAAACCCGTTTGTACTTCATCGAAAATTAGTAACACGCCTTTTTCGTCACAGAGTTCTCGTAGTCCCGGAAGAAAGTCGTCTGAATTGACAAGGATTCCGCCCTCTCCCCTGACTGGTTCAACAACTACTGCGGCAGTGTTGTCAGTGATTACTTCCCTTATCTTTTCAAGATTGTTTGCAGGAACATGCTTGAATCCTGGAACCAAGGGCATGAAAGGCGCCCGATACTTCTTTTTCCATGTTGCAGAAAGAGCGCCCATGGTTTTGCCGTGAAAGGCTCCTATCATGGCGATTATTTCGGTTTTGCCTGAAGCTTTTCTAGCCAATTTTATGGCGCACTCAACTGCCTCGGCGCCGCTGCTAGAAAGAAAAACTTTGTCGAGTCCCTTTGGAGCTAAGTTAATTAATTTTTGGAGAAGCTCTGAACGTATGTCGTTGTAGAAGGAGGCGTGACAGGCAATAAGACTTTCCACTTGCTTTTGAACTGCTTTCACAACTTTTGGGTGACAGTGACCAACAACAGCAACTCCATAGCTGCCTGTGCAATCAATGTATTCGTTTCCGTTGATGTCCCAAACTGTGGCTCCTTTGCCCCTTGTTAACACAAGGTTTCTTTTGGCGAAGGTGTTTGCCATAATTTTATCTTCGATATCGATTACTTTTTTTTCATTCACGGCTTATCACCGTACCACCTTCATGCTTCAAAGCGTTAGAAATCGGATTCTTTCGGACGCCAGAACAGATTACCACCTCGCTAACGCCCTGATTTAATGCTTCATGGGCAGCGTAAACTTTGGTTATCATGCCGCCCCCAATCTTCTTCAGCTTGTCCTCAACATCATCGATAGAGAGTTTCGAGACCACCTTATCGTTCAACTTCAGTCCTTCAACGTCAGTCAACAGAACCAGCATATCTGCTTTCAAGGCTCCAGCGATATTGGCTGCTGTGCGGTCAGCGTCAACATTAAGGGGTTCCTGCTCTTCACTTGCTGCAATCGGAGAGACTAATGGCACAAAACCATTCTCGAGTAGGAGTTGAAGCAAGGAAACGTTGATTTGGCTAACCTTTCCTGTGTAGCCGCCGTCAATCACGCGCTTTCTGCCCCGCTCATCAACTATGATTATGCGCTTCTTTCTTGTTGCTTGCACAAGCAATCCATCTAAGCCTGAAAGCCCAACGATTGGTATCTTTTGTTTCATTAGGGCTATAACTATTTTTTTGTTGATTTTGCCTGCCATCACCATCGTGAAGATTTCCATAGTCTCTTTGTCTGTGTATCGGCTGCGAAAACCTGTTGGCGAAAAAACGAACTGTTGCTCTTTGCCAAGCTTAGAGGCTATTTCTGTGACGCCTTTTCCTCCTCCATGAACCAATACGAGTTCGTGCTCAGAAAGTACGTTCTTTATGTCGGTTACCAGTTCAGCTGGCACCTCTTCAAGAATGCTTCCGCCAACCTTAACTACGATCAACATTTTTTATCACATCGGATGGAAACCTTGTTGGTCTATGCCAGTTTTTTCGTTTATGCCAATCATAAGGTTCATGCATTGCACTCCTTGACCAGATGCGCCCCTCATGAGGTTGTCGATGGCTGAGAAGACGATAATTCTTCGTGTGCGCGGGTCTACTTCGAAGCCGATGTCAACATAGTTTGTTCCCATCGTAATTTTGGGGTTTGGCAACTGGTAAGGTCCCTTCTTGAACTTGACAAAACGTATGAAATATTCATTTTGATACATAGAGCGATAGAACTTCCACACGTTTTTGTCTGTCACTGGCGTTTTGAGGTAAGCGTGAATTGTTGAAAGAATGCCCCGAATCATGTTTACTGCATGGGGTGTAAAAGCTACTGTAACTTTTTCTTCTGTTAACAGATTGAGTTCCTGTTCAACTTCTGCTACATGCCTGTGGTCTGCTACCTTGTATGGTCGCACGCCACCTGCCCTTTCAGGATGATGAGATGTAACAGTGGGCTTTTGTCCTGCACCCGAGGAGCCGATCTTAACGTCAGCTACTATCCTGTTCTTTTCGATTACGCCTTCCTTCACGAGAGGCGCCAATCCCAGAATCGTGGCTGTGGACATGCATCCTGGACACGCTACTAGCTTGGCGTCTTTGATTTCTTGGCGGTGAAGCTCAGGGCAACCGTAAACTGCTTCTTCTAGCAGTTCTGGATGAGTGTGTTTCCATCTGTACCATTTGTCGTAATCAACTGGGTTATTGAGGCGGTAATCTGCGCTCATGTCGATGACCTTTACTCCCGTTTCAAGCAGTTGTGGAACTAGTTCCAATGATTTGCCGTGGGGCATCGCAGCGAACACCAAGTCGCAATTCTCTGTTACTTGGGAGATGTTGGGGGGCGTGAATTTCAGTTGAGTGGCTCCTCTGAGGTTAGGATGAACCGTGAAAACGAATTCGCCTGCGTTTTGACGGGAAGTCACTATTGTTAATTCTATTTTTGGGTGGGGAAGTAGCAGTCGTAATAGTTCTGAGCCTACGTATCCTGATCCACCAATTACTCCAACTCGCATTTTTTTATTTCTCCTTTATTCGTTATTTATTATACTCTGAGCTCCCTTTAGCAGTGCTTCTGCTATGTTTATCCCAGCAGCTAAACGGGTTTGTTCCCAGAATTCGGGGCAAGCATTGGCCTCATGGAACACTATATTATGCTTGTTCTTTTCCATACTGTCTTCAATAACATCCTTTATGTACAGATAGGGTTCTTGGCTCTTGTAGTTTTCAAAAGCCGCCTCCAGCTTCCTGTTCCATGCAGGGAAGGACGTTCTTTTGGTCTTATCTCCTTTCACCTTCTTTACAGCATCAAAGGAGGGCTCAAGTTTTTCAAATTCTTCCATCAGATGCTCATCTTCAACATCCTTATTTCCGTTCACGCCAACCATTGCATCGAAAGCTAAAAGGTAGGCTTTGCTGTCTCCTCCCATAGCTTTGCCGCATTTGGCTGCTACCTCTCTGATGTGACTTGGCAAATTCACGCCAACTACCATGTTGCCCAGGAATGTGTTTGTCCTGAAATCTTTGAATCCTGCCCGAGCTAGGGCTGTGGGGTAGCAGTATGGCGCCTTTCTATCCTCTTTAGTAACTATTATTCTGAGGTCGTAGAACCATTTCTGGACGAGCTTCTGAGCGAGGACCCCAACAGGATTGATTATTGAAGGCTGAATGTCCCTCAGAATTGGCAACAACTCGTTGCGTTCTTTGGCTAACTGAACGCCCTTTCCATGAGTTCCAGCGTCAGGTTTGACTACAATATTCTGATGGTTCAGTTCCATCAAAAACAGGTCTGCTATGTCTCCTTCGTTATGGATTTCCCTTCCATCCAAGGTTTTTTCGGTGGAATCAACCGGAACATAAACTGTCTCAGGAGTTGGGAGTCCTGCTTGCCAGAAGTGGAGTAAGGTTCTCAGTTTGCTGAAGCATGCATATTCTACGCACTGTGGGTTTATCACATGTTTGCCGAAGGCTTCCAGAACATTAGCTGCGAAGAGTCTTCGGTTCTTGCTTTGTGCCCGGTTTAGCACTACTTTGATGTCTTTGATGACTTTAGTATAGTCCTTTGCTTTGGTTCGAATGCTGTAGCCATGTTCGTCTAGGCGAACTGCAACTTTGCGGAAGGGGATGTAAACTAGGTCTATTCCCATCTGCTCAGCAGTCATGTTAATGCCTTTTTCGTCTGTTTCGGAGCTCTCAAATAAAATTCCAATGCTCATCTCTGTTTTTACTTCCTCGCTTCAAACAGTCTATAATCCATAAGTGTTTATCGGTCTGTTTCTTTTTTGTTTCGTATGTGAAACTGTAAAAAGAAAATTTGTGGGGAACCTATTCTCCCCAGTCTTCTCCTTCAATCCCTAATTCTTTTAGCTCCACGGAGTCTCCTTTGTTACATGTCACTTCCAGTTCAAGACCGCAACTGGGGCAGCTGAGAATCTCGCCTTTCATGACATCGTCTTGGACTTCTATTTCCGCGTCGCAATCGGGGCATTTGGCTTTCTTCAATACCTACACCTCTTTGGTTAAGTGAGCCATTATAGAAAATGTTGCTATTTATAAGAATTTCGGATTAATGACATGCAGTTTTGCACGTTTTCCAACTTATTATACGAAATCCGTAGGATGGTTACTTGTGATGTCCAAACTGTTATTCCGCTTTCTAGTAAGAAAAGGTGAACCCTCATGCGGAAATCGTTACAAACTTACCGTCTTTTGTTCAGAAATCGTTAAATTTTTCCGTATAGATATTATGTCAGAAGTGAAGAACATGGATGACATTGACAAGGCAATAATCGAAATTCTGAAACATGATGGCAGAGCCACCTATAGCAACATAGGAAAAAGAATTGACTTGTCTGAAGGCGCAGTACGGAAAAGAATCAAAGCCCTTGTTGATGATGGAGCAATACGACGCTTCACAGTCAAGGTTGGACTTGCAGAAGGAGCAGAGGCAATCGCTTTGCTTTCAGTCAATCCATCTTTACCTACTTCTGACGTTTCCAAGGCACTGAAGCAGCTTCCGAATGTTGAAACAGTATATGAGATTACTGGCGAATATGACATTGCAGCCATAATATCGGGCTTTAACATCACAGAGGTTAACGAGTGCCTCGAGAAGATACGGCGCCTGGGGGGAGTCTCAGACACGAACACTATGATCATATTGCGCAGCTGGTAAAACGTCAAGCTTGATTGATTAATAAGTAGTTACGGTTTCGGAATTGGGGGTAAGCTTTTCGTATTCTAACGGCGACAATTTTACATAAAGTATATATATTTGTGCGTTTTGTATTCTTCGGAAACTTGATTCGGCAAAATAGTGTGAAAAGGACGGCTTACCAGATTGGAAGAAGAATATCTTGAAGAACAGGGGCAAAAATTACTGAAAAGACTGGAAAGAGAGGGAATTCTCCCAAGCCCCTACAACTTCGTAAACTTCAAAGCCCCTAAGCTAGACAATTACATTGTCCACGACAGCACACTACGAGAGGGCGAACAGACTCCAGGCGTAATCTTTAGCCTAGAAAACAAGCTGGAAATAGCCAAGAAATTGGATGAAGTTGGAATACAGCAGATAGAAGCAGGATTTCCAGCTGCTTCAGAAAAGCAGAGAAACTGCATTAAATCAATTCTTAACATGAACCTTGACGCTCAGCTTTCAGCTTTTGCAAGGGCAAAGAAAGAGGATATTGATGCTGTTGCGGATGTAGGTGCTGACGGCATAGTTGTATCTCTATCTATATCTCCTTACCACCGCAAACACAAGTTTGGTGGCATGACCCAAGAAACATACCTTGAACGGTTGGAAGAGATGGTTAGCTACGCGGAAAGCTATGGATTGTTTGTCATTTACAGTGCAGAGGATACAACCAGAGAAAACGACTTGGAGTTCCTGAAGAAAGCCTACAAAACCGCTGAAGATGCAGGAGCAGACCGAGCGCGAGTTGTTGACACTTTGGGCTGTACAGGTCCTAACGGTATGGCGTTTCTGGTGAAAGAAATCGGAAGTGTCGTAGATATACCCATTGAGGTTCACTGCCATAACGACCTCGGATTGGCTTTGGCTAACTCTTTGGCGGCAATAGATGCTGGCGCTTCAACGGTGTCAACAAGTGTGAATGGCATCGGCGAAAGAGCGGGAATAACAGTAACAGAGGAACTTATTCCTGCACTACATATAATCTACGGCACTAGCCCCTTTGAGATGAGTCAACTAAATTCTCTGTCAAAACTTGTTGAGGAGCTTTCTGGAGTAAAGATGCCTCCTCACAAGCCAATAACTGGAGAAAACGTGACAGTTCACAGCTCAGGCATACACCAGCACGGTGTTCTCATTAACCCGCAAACATACGAGTTTTATCCACCAAGACTGGTAGGGCAGAAACGAAGAGTGTACATAGATGAACTGAGTGGAAGACACGGAATCATGTATGTTGCAGAAAAAGAACTCAAAATCGGCATTTCCGAAGATACTGCAAAGAAGGTTCTTGAGAAAATAAAGGCAGCATATTCCAGTGGAGCAAGACGAAGCTCCTATACTCCTGATGAAGTTAAAGAAATGATAGCAGAAACTGAGAAGCGTTGAGGCTTATGGCTTCTACAATAACTGAAAAAATCTTAGCTCATGCGTCCCATCAGAATGAAGTGGCTGCTGGAGATTTTGCGATCGCCGACGTAAACTATGTTATGGCACACGACTCCACAGCCCCTCTGGCAATCGAAGCATTCTACAGCATCACTGACAAAGTCTTCAACAAAGACAAAGTCATAATTGTATTTGACCACTTCTTTCCTGCACCCACCGTGGCAGGAGCAACCCTACACCAGAAATCAAGAAAATTTGTTGCTGACCAACAACTTTCAGGATTCTTCACAAATGGAGTCTGTCATCAGCTCTTGGTTGAAAAGTTTGTTTCTCCTGGAGACGTAGTTGTTGGAGCTGACTCTCACACATGCACTGAAGGAGCCTTAGGAGCCTTCACTACTGGTTTGGGGTCAACTGACATTGGGGGTTCCATGGCTACGGGAAAATGCTGGTTTAAGGTTCCTGAAAGCCTGAAATTTAATCTAACTGGCCAGACACGGAAAGGCGTCTATGCTAAGGACGTTATCTTAAGCATTATTGGTGATGTTGGAGCTGACGGAGCACTCTACAAAGCCTGCGAGTTCACTGGAGACTACGTCGATAACGCAACGGTCTCTTCTCGTTTGACTTTGTGTAACATGGCTATTGAGATGGGTGGAAAAAACGGCATAATCGAGGCTGACCAAAAAACGCTTGATTTTCTTGGCGGACGAACTGGAAAGATTTTCAGAAGCGACAAGGAAGCATCATACAAGGACGAGTATGAAATAGAGGTTGGAGAACTTGAGCCTCAGGTTGCGCTTCCTGCATCAGTAGATAATGTGAAACCTGTTTCTGCAGTTGAGGGGAGAAAAATAGATCAAGCCTTTCTGGGAACATGCACAAATGGGCGGCTAGAAGACATCGAGGTTGCCACAAAAATACTAAAAGGAAAGAAGATTGCTCGAAACGTCAGACTCATAGTCTCCCCTGCATCAGAGGACATCTACTTTGCAGCACTAGAGGAAGGTTACTTGGAGGCTCTGGTTAAAGCAGGAGCAACAGTCTGCAATGCCAGTTGTGGTCCTTGCATCGGCAGACACGAAGGAGTGCTCTGTGAGGGAGAGACTTGTGTTTCTAGCATGAACCGTAACTTCACAGGAAGAATGGGCGACCCGAAAGCAGACATTATTTTGGCTTCTCCGGCAACGGTTGCCGCGTCAGCATTGACAGGGAAGATTGCTGATCCGAGGGATTACATGTGAGAGCATGGAAGTTTGGTGACGACATAAATACTGACATTATCACGCCTGGACGATACACCGTAACAACGGACAAGAAACGGCTGAGCGAAATAGCATTCATAGAGTACCGACCAGAGTTTGTGAAACAAGTCAAGGAGGGTGATGTGATTGTTGCGGGAAACAACTTTGGCTGTGGCTCGTCGCGGGAGCATTCTCCTGTTGCGATAAAGGCTGCTGGCGTAGGCGCTGTAGTAGCAAAATCCTTTGCTCGAATATTCTTCAGAAACGCCATAAACATTGGATTGCCCCTCTTTGTTTGCGAAGATACTGAGAAGATTGATGACGGCGACGCAGTTGAGATAGACTTCAAAACTGGCGAGATTCGCGACAAAACTAAAGGGTTAGTTCTTAAGGTGAAACCGTTACCACCCTTTATGCAGAAGATTGTTGATAGGGGTGGCTTAGTAGAGTTTCTGAGAAGTGATGGATATGACAACGTATAAGTTGGCTGTTATTCCGGGTCCTGGAATCGGCGGCGAAGTTGTTCCTGAAGCTATCAGGTTACTGGAAAGCACAGACCTGAATTTTGATTGCAGATACTTTGAAATCGGCTTTGAAGTGTGGCAACAAACTGGCACTCCAGTTCCTGACGATGTTTTGGCTGGCGTACGTGAGACTCAAGCTTGCCTCTTTGGAGCAACAACAACTCCTGTGGGTGTTCCAGGCTACAAGAGCGCGATTATAATGTTGAGGCGCTCCCTAGGCTTATATGCTAATGTTAGACCCGCAAAAAGCTATCCAACCCAGAAAGGCATGAAAGATGTTGATTTGGTGATTGTACGGGAAAACACTGAAGGAATGTACAGCGGATGGGAATTCAAGTTGCCTGATTCTGCATACACCATCAGAGTAATATCGCGTAAGGCAACTGAGCGGATTACACGATTTGCCTTTGAGTTGGCTATGAAGCGGCGCAAGAAAGTGACTGTGGTTACCAAAGCGAATGTGCTACGGGTATCAGACGGTCTCTTTCTTGAGGTTGCCCACAAAGTTGCAGAAGATTTCCCAGATGTGGAAGTGGAAGAAGCTTTCGTTGATGTTACAGCAATGCGCCTTATTCTGAAGCCCAACATCTTTGACGTGATTGTAACCTCAAACCTTTTCGGAGACATCCTGTCAGACGAATCAGCTGGCATAGTTGGAGGATTGGGACTGGCTCCAAGCGCCAACATAGGAGCCGATTACGCCCTCTTTGAGCCTGTTCACGGTTCTGCTCCACGGCTTGCAGGAAAGAATATCGCAAACCCTATGGCGGCGATTATGGCATCCAAGATGATGCTGGATTACCTAGGCGAAAACAGTTGGGCTGAACGCATAGAAAATGCCATCGTATCTGTGCTAAAGGAAGGAAAAGTTTTGACCCCGGACCTTGGAGGCTCTTCGTCCACCAAAGAGGTCACAGACGCAATAATCGATGCCCTATAAACCCTAGACTGAAAACTTAGTGTCTGTGTCTTTGGTTTCTTTGGCTTCGAGTTTGTTTCTGTCTCCAGTCTCTTTTTCTTTGGGTTTCTATACGTTCCCTAGAGAATTCAAAATGTTTAGAACCTTGCCTTCTGTACTCATCTAAGGTTCTGTAGAAGTTGGAGTAGCTCATCTCATCCTTAGATAAGGACATCAGCATTTCATTCAATTCTTTTTTTATTTCTGGAGAAGATAATTTATCCCAAGTCTCAGAATATGCCATGTAGGCTGCATGAAATTTAAAATCAGATGGATCGTCAATCAATAATTTCTTTATTTCTTCTGTTTGGGCTTCTTCGGTTTCTGGCTTCGTTTCTTCACTCATAAGTCTCTATAACCTGGAACTGGATGAAGATACTACACACCTCGATACTATAAATGTTTTACTTAACAAGCTCCTGAGCCCAAATCCAATGCATCGGGAGGAACTAAACTCCTTTTGTTCCACCGCAAAAACGTGTTACATACTCCAATGCAACATCAGAAGCCTTTTCCAACTCTTGTTTATTGACGCCTGGAACCCCACAAACCACCACCGTAATATTTTTTGTTTTCTCAGTTACTTTTGTGTTGCCAGCGTCCCTGTAAGGGTAGACTGCCACAAGCTTCTCTTTGTCGGAAACCACAATCTCTCCCCCCCTCAACATCAACGTTTTCTCCATACCAATTCCACTAAAGTGCTCCCCCTCTTCTGCAAACCTCATCAGAAGCTCTCCGTCTAGTTTGTCTGCATCAAATGTTGCGAGAGCGATTCTGGTTTTTATGGAGGCTAGGTTGTAGGCATCAACAAGAGTGTTTATGCATGGGAGAGTTTTTCCTGCGAGAATTCTTCGAATCAGTGCCTCTGCTGCTGGACGTATTTTAGTGGGGTCAATTTTTATGCTCCAGAAAAAGTCTCGATAAGCCCTGAATGTTGGATGATCCTTTACGGTGTATAGGTCATATTCGTTCCTAATCTGCTGTGTTACCGCAATCTTGAATTTTTCCAGGTCAGTGTCCCGTTTCTGAATCTGTACACCGCTGATGTAGAGTGTAAGAACAGTTAGGTCCGGAAAAGCGGTTTTAAGTTCTGAATCGATTTTCAGGTTCATGGCTGTGTCCCCGTAGCTTGGAGAATGTATGCTTTTTTGTCAGATAAGTTTTTCAAAATTCTTGACCGTAATCTGTGACTTCCCATTCTTGGAAGGCTTCTGGAATATCCGATTTTCCGCTTCGAGTTACCAACGTCACTACAAGAAGAATCACCAAGAAGAAAACCAGAAGACCACCCATTATCAAGTACTCAGAAGCTATGACTACAAGTCTAGATGTGCTACTATCTGCGCCGTTGTAATCTTCGTCTCCTGACCAGTTGGCTCTAAGAGTATGTACGCCGCTGGGCGGAGAACTCCATGTGTAAGAGTAGGCCCCGTAGCTGTCTGTTTCAACCTTTGCCAAAATACTCAAAGACGAGCTTAACGTACTCACGTACAGCGTAACTGTTCTTCCAGATAAAGACGGAGAAAGCGTCCCCATTATTTCAACTGCTTTTTGAGAAAGAGCAAAGTTTGTGGAGAGCATCATGTTGATTTCCGCGGAATCGGGCATCATGTAACTGGATGAAACCTGCCCTATAGATGTCGTTTCGCAATCGTCTATATCGTAAATTTTTGCTGCTGCACTTTGAAGGCTCTCATGGCACTCGCCAACGCGCCATCCTGTTTCCCAGTTTTCTCCAGTAGTCTCCGCCACATAGTATTTCTTTCCTTCGTGTTCATAATAAAAGACCTGAGTCCGAGCATCCTCTGGCGCGTCTGGAAGATGAACCCCAAGCATCATATGATCATAGTTTTCCATAAGAAGCAAAACAACGTCAAGTCCCCCCGCCTTCATTATAGACGCCGCCGTCAGCGAGAAAAGATCACAGTCTCCTTCATTTTCCGCAAGGATTTCTACCGGAAACTTCTGAGGACTACTTTCCACGTAAGGAATCTGGTGCATTATCATGAGGACACCGTTGGTAAAGTCTTCTTGGCTGCTATAGATGCTCCACAAGTCATCTGCTATTGGTTGCACAGCATGGGGAGTCACGAACTTAGCGAAGTCGTAGCTGTAGAGATTGTGGTCTTGGCTAACGTAGTAGTTATAAAGTGTTCCAGTTACAGAGACCGTTAAGCGGTAGGCTGTGGAGTCGTCTGGGTTGTTTAGGAGGCTATAGCGATGGCTATATGTTCCTGCATAGCAACTGTTTGATAGAAGAAGCAGTAACGAAATAGTGAGGGAGATTACGAAAATCTTCTTTTGTCTGGTTGGTGAATGCATGCCTTTAATCATTCTCTTTGTGGTTATCCTCAACCAATGTATTAAATATTACGACGCCATAAACTGTATATTTTGTGCACAAAAAACATAATACACGACCCTCACAGACACACAAAAATGGGACATATTAGGAGCCTAAAAGCAGCAGAATGTTGAAACAGTATTCTTTTCAGGTTTGCAAGAACCAACAATTACTACTGCTTGACTTGAGCAGATTAGAAACATAAGAAGTTTGTGGAGTTACTGTCGTGTGTTCAGCAGAAGCTCTAAAGTTTGATACTTGTTGAGAAATCCCATGCCCTTATCGGTTGTATGATAAGAGTTTCCCGTTTGCAGAAGACCCGTATCCAGCAACAGCTCCAAATATTTTTCAACAAACCTGTAGCTGAGACCACAAGAATACATAATACGCGTCTTTTTTGCTCCATTCTTTGCGGTATTTAAAATTTCAGCGATAATCTCAAAGGAACTTCTCATCTAAGCACACCTTACACTAGAACGAAACCACAATTTTTCTATAAATAGCATCCTCTACAGAATGGCATATTACGATAAATGAAATATTGTATACAAAAAATAGAGAAAAAAATCGTCTAAAAAAGCCAAAGAACACAAAAAAGGCGGGATTTTACGAGTCCCGCAAACTAAAAACTAGCTTACTTAACACTTGCTGTCAGGTCTAAGTGACCGTACTGTTTTGCCTGCCTTCCACATCTCAGAGTTCCCCATGGCAGCTAGCTCGTCAGCCAACTTTTTCGCATAACCAGGTTCTGTGCTCTTTTCAAGGACAATCTTCACTTCTTCTCCTGAAGCAACCAGCTCATACAATGAATCAAAGAGAGGCTTCACACAATCCCTGAACCTTTCTTTCCATCTGAGGGCACCGATTCTTGCGGTCTCACTGCAGTTGTTGTACATCCAGTCCATTCCGTTCTGATCGACAAGCCTGATCAAGCTCTGAGTAAGCTCCTCAACAGTTTCATTGAAAGCTTCACTGGGGCTATGACCCTTCTCACGTAAGCAGTTATACTGGGCTTCCATTATGCCCGCAAGGGCTCCCATCAATACTCCCCGTTCTCCAGTCAAATCACTGTAAACTTCCTTCTCGAAGGTGGTTGGAAACAAGTAACCTGAACCAATGGCGATTCCAATAGCTTTCACTCTGTCTTCTGCTCTGCCTGTGAAATCTTGATGAACAGCAAAACTGCTGTTTATTCCGCTACCCGCAACAAAATTTCGTCTCACTGAAGTTCCAGAACCTTTTGGCGCAACCAAAATTACGTCAATATTTTCTGGAGGAACCACACCCGTGAGGTCACCATAAACTATTGAAAACCCATGGGAAAAGTATAGTGCGTCGCCCTCTTTGAAGGTTGGCTTGATTACTGGCCACAATGCTTTCTGTGCAGCATCAGTCAGCAGATACAGTTTGATGGTTCCTTTTTTTGCAGCTTCCTCAACAGAGAAAAGGGTCTTACCTGGAACCCAGCCATCTTCTAGGGCTTGTTCCCAGTTTTTTGTGAACCTTTTGTCTTGTCCAATGATAACACAAAGTCCGTTGTCTCTCATGTTCAATGACTGAGCGCGTCCTTGAATACCATATCCTAGGACAGCAATTATTTCTTTCTTCAGGATATCTTTTGCTTTTTCTACAGGAAACTCTTTCCTTGTTGTTACAGTCTCTTTTACGCCACCAAAGTCTAGTTTAACCATATTTTCCACTCACACAGATTTACGTAGATTGAATTAAGCAATAAATTCTTTTTGTCAAGCTTTTTATTCATCAACTTTGATTGATTTGGCTCCTCTGGAGAGAGCAGTTATCCCTGTTCTGGCTACCTCTTTCACTCCGAAAGGCTTCATCAAACCAATGAACGCATCGATTTTGTCAGGAGTTCCAGTGATCTCCATCATCAACGACTCAGGCGAAACGTCGACCACCCGAGCCCTGAAGATGTCAGCGTAGTTAATGATGTCTGAACGAGCCTTAGTGTTTAAGGCGTTGACTTTGATTAGCGCCAGTTCCCTTGTCACAATGTTTTCTGGGTCTAAGCGAGTTACTTTGAGAACGTCTATCAGTTTGTTCAACTGCTTGACAACTTGTTCGATTGTTCTGTCATCTCCTTTGACCATTATTGTCATTCGGGCTGACTCAGCATCTTCTGTTGGTCCAACAGAAATGTTGTCTATGTTGAAGCTTCTTCGTCTAAACAGGTTCGAAACGGTATAAAGGACGCCTGGCTTATTTTCTACAATAGTTGAGATTATGTGAGTGTGTTCTTGTGCCATGGTTTACAACCCCGCAACAGTATCTTTTAGACCTTTACCCGGTGGAAGCATCGGAAACACATCATCCTCTGGTGAGATTGGAACATCAATGACCGTTGTTACCTCAGTCTTTAAAGCTTTTTTCGTTGCATCAGAGAACTCACTCAAAGAGGCTGCACGAACTCCCTCAGCGCCGTAGGCTTGAGCCAGCTTAACGAAATCGGGGACTGATCCCAACTTCACAGCGGCATATCTACTCTTGTAGAATAGGCGCTGCCACTGAGCGACCATGCCCAGCATTGAATTATTCAAGATAACCACTATTACGGGTATGTCTTCTGTCACTGAGGTACCCAACTCCTGCTCAGTCATTCTGAAACTTCCATCTCCAGCTATGTCAACAACTGGGCATGAAGGACACGCCACTTTTGCTCCTATAGAAGCAGGAAAACCGAAACCCATTGTCCCTAAGCCGCCAGAACTGATCCATGTTCGAGGTTTGATTGTCTGGAAATGGAGAGCCGCCCACATCTGATTCTGTCCCACCTCAGTGGCTATGACCGCTTTGTTTGGAAGAAGCTTACGAAGTTCCTTCAGCAGCTTCGGAGAAGTTACCTCAGCCTTACCAAAGTCCATTTCACTCAGAAATGTTTCTTTAGCTTCCTTGACTTTTTTGCTCCATACGGTACTCTCGCGCTTCTTGATTTTATGAACTAGCTGTTGATGAATAAGCCTCAAGGTCGGTTTTGCGTCAGCTACAATCGGCACTTCAACAGGAACGTTCTTTCCTATCTCCGCAGCATCAATGTCAATGTGAATAATTTTGGCGTTTGGACAGAAGCCATCCAATGTTCCTGTGCTTCTATCCTGAAATCTTGTCCCAACAGCCAGCAGAACATCCGCTTCCAAAATCATCTTGTTTGCCAACATGGTCCCGTGCATCCCAATATTACCCATAGACAGAGGATGATTTTCGGGGAAACAGCTCTTTCCCATGAACGTTGTTGCCACTGGCATCATCAAAAGTTCAGCAAGTTGCAGCAACTCAGGCGAGGCATTCGAAAGGATTACTCCTCCGCCTGCAAGTATCATTGGGCGCTCTGCCTTGAGGAGCATCTTTACAGCCCGCTTAACCTGAATTGGGTGGGGTTCAGTGTTGGGTTTGTAGCCCCTAATCTGCACATTGTCCGGAAACACCATTTCAGCTTTTTTCGTTTGAGTGTCTTTCGGGAAGTCGATCAAAGCTGGTCCAGGTCTGCCTGTTGTGGCAATGTGGAATGTTGTCTTTACTGCAGTGGGAATCTCTGCTGGGCTCTTAACTTGACAATTATACTTTGTTATTGGTGTTGTTATTCCGATTATGTCAGCTTCTTGGAATGCGTCACGACCAATCATATAAGCTGTGTTTTCGGAGTAAGTGTTAACCTGCCCAGTCAATGCAACAACTGGCGAAGAGTCTAGGTAGGCGTTGGCCAATCCCGTGACAATGTTTGTGGCTCCAGGACCTGAAGTAGCCATGCATACTCCCGCTCGACCAAGCGCCCTAGCGTATCCATCTGCCATGTGGGCTGCACCCTGTTCGTGTCGAGCAAGGATATGCCTAATTTCATTACAGTCACAAAGGACATCATGGATGGGCAGAAGAGCTCCTCCAGATATACCAAACATCACGTCTACTTTTTCGCGTTTCAGAGATTCTATGAGAGCTTGTGCTCCAGTCATTTTTGCCATTTTCAAGATTTCTCCTTAAATTCTTTGTTATTATGATTTGTCATCAGTACGTTCATGCCGCTGAGCATTGCCTCAACGCTTGCTATGACGATGTCCTCGTTAACACCGATGGCTGTAGCTTTTCGGTCGCCTTTGCTTATGCTCACAGCTACCTCAGTCACAGCGTTAGTGCCTCCAGTGATGGCCTTGACAGAATAATTATCCAGTTGTATCGGCTCAACAATTCCAACCGCCTTTTTTATGGCGCTGATGGCAGCGTCCACTGGACCTACTCCCGTAGCCGCTTCTGTAAGCATCTTACCATTAAGGTTTAGCCTCACAGAAGCCGTTGAAGTAACTCTGCTGCCTGTTACGACTGTAATTTCTTCAAGTTTTATTGGACGAATCGCAGGCAAACCCATAATTAATTCAGCGATTGCCTGAAGGTCAGCGTCAGCTACACGCTTGCCTTTGTCTCCTATACTTTTCACTCGTTGAAAGATTTCTTTAAGCTGCTCATCATTGGGGTCAAATCCCATCTCCATCAACGATGCCCTGATTCCAGTTGAACCCGAGTGTTTACCTGAAGCAATCCGTCTTGTGCGCCCAATTATATCAGGATTGAAGGGCTCATAAGTTGCGGGATTAGATAATATCCCATGTGTGTGCATCCCTGACTCATGAACAAAGGCGTTCTCGCCTACGATTGCCTTGTTAGGCTGTAACGGAAAATCGGTTATCCGCGAAACCAGAAGAGATGTCTCATACAGCAGCTCAGTTTTAATCGCCAAATTCACTTTATATTGTGCTTTGAGGACAACCGCCAGCTCCTCCAAGGAAGCATTTCCAGCACGCTCGCCTAACCCATTCATCGTAACGTGTGTCTGATCAGCACCAGATTTTAGGGCAATTATGGAGTTAGCCACGGCTAAACCAAAGTCGTCATGGCAGTGGACGCTTAGGGGCACATTACTGATTCTTTTTTTCAGTTCAGAAAATAGTTCAATGGTTCTTTCAGGTATCAGAACTCCTACAGTGTCGCATGGGCATAGCCTATCTGCGCCTGCAGCAACTCCTGCCTTGAACATTTGGGTGAGAAAGTCTAGGTCGCTTCTTGTAGCGTCCTCAGCTGAAAGCTCAACTTTTAAGCCATGGTCCTTAGCGTATTGGGTTGTGTCTTCTGTGATTTTCAGAATGTCTTCTCGTGTCTTTTTCAATTTGTATTTCAGATGTAAATCTGAAGAAGGAATAACCAGATGCACTCCTATGGCTCCAGTTTTCAACACAGCATCTATATCGTTCGTTACTCCTCGAGCCATGCTGTAGACTTGCACCTTGAGTCCTGCATCTGCAATTAGTTTTATTGCTTCTAGTTCACCCTCAGAAGCTGCAGCAAAACCAGCCTCTATGGCGTTGACTCCGAGCACATCTAGGCTCTCGGCAATTCTAAGCTTTTTTTCAGGAGTTAAAGAGACTCCAGGAGTCTGTTCGCCGTCTCTGAGGGTGGTGTCAAAAAATTTTATCGCTTTGGGGAAGCTAGTGGATAAAGCGATCCCCCATTTTATACTCCTCGAAAACCCAATGATCCCTCACGATTCATTCCTCGTTTTACCACAACAACTTTACCGTAAATATAAATGTTTTTCTGTGTAATCTAATATCTTGTATCAATTTAAGTGACACTAAAATGAGCGAAAAATTACCTGAATTCTTTTGGACAATACATAATGGGCTCTCCAGACAAGGCCCAGGAGATAACATGTCAACAGGAAAAGCCTACAAACTGCTCAAGGATTTGCCAAAAAATCCGCGTATACTAGATGTTGGTTGCGGTCCAGGAATGCAGACAGTTGAGTTGGCAAAGCTGTCTGATGGACAAATTGTTGCTTTTGATTTTCATAAGCCATTCTTGGAGCAACTTGAAGAGTCAATAAAAAAAGAGGGTGCCAACCATAGAATCAAGATAGTAAATGGAGATATGCGCAACCTAAAATTTGAAGATGATAGCTTTGATGTTATTTGGTCTGAGGGAGCAATCTTCATTATCGGTTTTGAGAAAGGGTTGCGAGAATGGAGGCGGTTGCTGACTCCAAAGGGGTATGTTGTTGTTTCGGAACTGTCATGGCTAAAAGATGGTGCCCCTCAAGAAGCAAAAGATTACATGAAACAGATGTATCCAGTCATTAAAACGATAGAAGGAAATATTGAGATTATCCAAAACAGCAGATACAGGTTAGTTGACTCTTTTGTTCTTCCCTCAATAAGTTGGTGGGGCAATTACTTTACGCCGATAGAGACAAAACTCCCTTCATTGAAAACCAGATTCAAAGATGATCAAGAAGCATTGAAGGTTATAGCCTATGAAGAAACAGAAATTGAGATGTTCAGAAAATACTCTGATTACTACGGTTACGTTTTTTACATAATGCAAAAAAATGATATAAACAGCTTTCGCCATTACGTAACTTCGAAGATTTTGAAATACTTTGAATTGCTTTTCATAATCTCAATAATTGCGTTGGCATCCAGGAGTCCTCTTTCGGTTACCAATCCGGTTATCAGATTTGCCGGGGTAATATCAAAGCCTTCGTTCAACTCGACCTTTTTGCCCAGATAACTCAGAGTATTCGCCTTTGATGTCTCACAGACAGAATAGAATGGTATCCCACATTCCTTTGCAACAGCCGCAACTTGAGCAGTTGGCTTCCCGTTTATGACAGACAGATCACAAAGCACGCTATCCGCCCCCACCAAAACACATTCTGCATCTGAGACATAATTGCGGATTTCGTTGTCAGGAAAAACTTCTGCACGAACATCTAATGACCTTAGGAATTCTGCCATAATTTCGCCATAATGGAATCTGCCATCGTCGCTTCTTGACTCCGAAACAAAAACTTTGAAGGTCTTTCCTGCCTGTTTTGCTACCCTAAATGTTTCGCAAACTGTGGAACTGTCACTGCAACTTGCTAAACAATCAGCATCACCGATTATGGTGGCGCCCCATTCAGCACATTTTTTTACGGCAACTTCTGATTCTTTGTACATTTTGTTTATTCTAGATGCTACAAACTTTCGAACAGAAACTTGACTCTGCTCGTCTATTGTGTCTACTTCGTAGGCGATTTGTGCCACCAAATTTTGTACAGGTGCCATGTTGGGTCTTGTTTCAAAAAGTTTTCTGCCTAATTCAATGAAGTCTTCTTTAAACCTTCTGCAGTTCTTATGTTTGCTGGTTTGGGCAAATAATCTGAGGACCCCTAAAGCTTTTCGGGCAATCTGACTAGCTCCACTAGTCCTGTCTAACTTGATTTCGCTAATTTTATCAGAAAGCAAACTTACACACAACAAAATGTATGCTCGCTTTTTCTTTAAAAGGTTCCAAAGCTAACCTAAACGAGTCTGAGATATCTAGCGAAAGGTACAATCACATTCTTTATTGGGTCAAAACACTTAACAGAAAAGCTGCCATCTATCTATTAAACACTCATAGAGGAATAAAATTTGAGAAGCGATGCAGTAAAAGTTGGAATTGAGAGGGCTCCTCACCGTGCCCTGTTAAAGGCTCTTGGAGTCTCAGACACCGACCTAAAAAAACCATTCATTGGCGTAGTAAACAGTTACACAAACATCATTCCCGGACACATTCACCTGAATCAGGTAGCCGATGCCGTGAAAACGGGAGTGGTCAGCGCTGGAGGTGTTCCCTTCGAATTCAACACAATAGGCATCTGCGACGGCATAGCCATGGGTCACAATGGCATGCGATATTCTTTGCCGTCTCGGGAATTAATTGCTGACTCTGTTGAGGTTATGGTTCAAGCTCACAGATTTGACGGAATTGTTCTGATAACAACCTGCGACAAAATAACTCCCGGCATGCTTATGGCAGCTGCTAGACTCAACATCCCAGCAATAATGGTTACTGGCGGTCCAATGCTTTCAGGCTTCTACAAAGGAAAGAAAGTTGGAACAGACTCGATGTTTGAGGCTATAGGAAAAGTTGCTGCAGGCAAAATGAGTGAAGAAGAATTGAAGTGTCTTGAAGATGTTGCCTGCCCAGGGTGTGGATCATGCAATGGCATGTTTACTGCCAACACTATGGCATGCGTAACAGAGGCATTAGGAATGTCGTTGCCTGGATGTGCTACGCCTCCTGCTGTCAGCGCTGAGCGGTTGAGAGTCGCCAAAGCAACAGGAGAGAGAGTTGTCGGATTGGTAAAGGAAGATTTAAAGCCCAGAGACATATTATCGCCTGGATCCTTTGAGAATGCAATTATGGTGGATATGGCTCTCGGCGGCTCTACGAACACTGTGTTACATGTTACTGCCATTGCAAACGAGGCAGGGGTTGACTTGCCCCTGTCTACCTTTGACAAGTTGAGTAGACGAGTTTCCCACATTTGTAGTATGATTCCCAGTGGACCATACGACATGAAAGAGTTGGATGAGGCGGGAGGAATACCCGCAGTCATGAAGCAACTAGAGAATACCCTTAATCTGAACGCTGCTACAGTAACAGGAAAAACAGTTAAAGAAAACATTGCATCCGCTGTTGTTCTTAACCCCGAAGTTATTCGTCCACTGGATAATCCTGTTCATAAAGAAGGTGGCATAGCAATTTTGACAGGAAATCTGGCGCCTGACGGCTCTGTGGTGAAAGCTGCGGGCATATCAGACAACATGATGCTTCATGAAGGTCCAGCTAAAATCTTCGACTCTGAAGAGGATGCGATGAAGGCTATAATGAACAAGAAAATTCAGAAAGGCGACGTCGTGGTTGTCCGTTACGAAGGACCAAAGGGCGGACCAGGAATGCGGGAAATGCTTTCACCCACAGCAACCATCGCGGGAATGGGGCTAAGCGAATCTGTTGCCCTGATTACTGACGGAAGGTTTTCGGGAGCAACCAGAGGACCATGCATCGGACATGTAGCTCCTGAGGCTGCTGTCGGCGGACCCATAGGTCTACTTGAAGAAGGTGACATAATAGAAATTGATGTTCCAAAAAGAAAATTGGGCGTTAAGCTGAGCGATGAAGAACTGGCTAAGCGAGCAAAATCTTGGACTACAAAAGAGCCTAACGTAAAAACGGGATATTTGGCGCGCTATTCTCAGCTTGTCCAGTCTGCACATAAAGGAAGTGTGCTAAAGAAACTCTAAGCAGTCTAAGTGAAACATTCTTTCCGGGCTGTGAATTCTTGGATTCACTCAATTACAGAGTGATACCATTTGAGTATGTATTCTGGCAGAAGAAGCCCTTTTTCCCTTAGTCTTGCCGTCAACAGAATAGGTAGGCAACTTAGCACATAAGCTGCTCTCATGTAGAATCTTCTTGGTTTACCAGGTTCAACTGTCTCCTCAAGAAGTATCTTCAAATCAGAATGTATGTCAAGATTTGTGCCATCACGCCCAATAATTGAAAGAACAGTTCCGCCTAAACCCTTAAATCTGTTACACCAGCCAACAACAGGCTTGGTTCTCCCCGAGTAAGAAACAAGAATCTCAAGGTCTCCAGCCCTAGGATGAGGCGTGTTTACTCCACGAGCAATATAGACGTCATCGCCCAGAGACTTTTTGATGTGAAATAAACGAACAGCAGTCATCTTAGCTACCTCCTCGGCAGTTCCTCTTCCACCCAGAAATATGTCACTGCGTCTTTCAAGAATATTTAAAGCAGCATGAATAGATTTAGAATGAATCGCTTTCTCAGTGAGTTCCCTCAAAACAGGTGCTTCCTCAGCTACAAGCTCCAGAACCCTATCCACGGGGCTATCTTCAGCTATTGCTTCAGTAATCATCTGCAACAAAAATAGGCTTCCAAGCTCAAAGAGGTCACCCATTATTCCTGTCTCACTGTAAGCATCCGATGAAGGAATTTGCTGCTTGGTTCTCCCCGCAACCGTAATCACATGTCCGTGCCTTTGAGCAATCTTTGCAAGTGAAGAGTTTGAGTTTGAGGTTAGCAATCCCATAGTGAAGTGGGTGCTGCCTGTTTCTTTCAAATATTTTTCCAGCTCTTCAGCAAGGTGTATCGGATCGTCGGATTCGCCACTTCCAGAATTGATAAGAAGAACAATTTTTTTGTGGCGCTTTTCGATTTTTGAAGCTGCGTCATACATTCCTCTTCCAGGAAAACCAACATCCTCTCTGGTGATGATTACTTTTGGGTCTTTCATCATAGCTATTTGGCTCATGGCAATGTTCAGTGAATGAAGAGATCTGCCCGAACCACCACAAACGATACAATCTGCAGCTTTCAGGTCTTCGTATAATGGAAGTAGGTCTTTTTTTGTCATTTTTAGTAGGTTGTCACTGATTAATTCAATGTATTCTACACCAGAAATTTTATGCTCCATCTTCCTCATCTTCTTTTTTTTGTCGAACGTTTATGCCCTACAATCAAGTTAATATATCTAGCGCCCTGTAGTGTTGCTCTTCAAGTCTGAATTCAGCTCACAAAAGAACGTTATCGTTCATCATCTAATAACATTTATCCATGAAGCATCCAATCATTCTGAAACCCGAAAATATTTGGCACACAGAACTAGTATTCTAACGAAATCTAATCCTTCAGTCCCAATCAAGCAACATCATGTTTTATGTATGTGTCCATCAAAATCATGGCTGAATTCAATGAATTTACCTATTCGCGGGGGACTGGTAACTATTTTACACAACATTCTAATACCTCTAATCGGCTTCAATACGAGGTCAACATGTGCTGTGCATCTGCGGACGATTACGTCGATGACCCTGATTATTTGCCAACTTTTGAACAAATTCAAATCATGGTTGATTCAGAATTTGATGTAGAAGAAAGCTTCGTTGACCACGATATCCCAACATTTTATTTACGACACACAGAAGACACGAAGAAAGCTTTCCTGAGGCTTGTGCAACAGTTGGAACCTATAAAGTTTATTCCCCTTCTCAGAAAGGAAAACAAAAAGTTTGTACTCCGAGTTGTGGCAAAACCGCCCGTAAAACCCAACCGGAACATAATAAATGTCGTGCTGTTTTTTGCAACGCTAGGAACTGTTTTCTTATCAGGATACATCCTGTCAGATACAGACATACTTGGTGCCTTGCTGTTTACGGGTGCGATCATGGCTATACTCGGTTCTCATGAGATGGGACACAAACTACTTGCAGACAAACATGATGTGGACGCCACGTATCCGTATTTTATTCCAAGCCCTCCACCGCCTTTAGGTATTGGCACATTTGGAGCCGTTATCCGACAGAAAGCTATTCCGCCAAATAGGGACGCCCTTTTCGACATAGGCTTCACAGGACCAATAACAGGTTTCATAATAGCTGTAATAGTCATGATATTGGGGATACAGTTACCTTTCCAAGTTGTACAAGATCCAACAGTAATAGGTACAGAATTAGGCGGAGTGTACCCTTTAATGTACCGTTTCATAATTTTCTTGTTCCCGCCTAGTGCTCCAGCAGGTGTCACGTTATCACCAAATCCTATAGTCTTCGCTGGCTGGGTTGGTATGGTCGTGACTATGCTTAACTTGGTTCCTTCAGGAATGTTTGATGGAGGTCACGTTGCCCGTAGCTTAATGGGGAATAAGGCACACCAAACTATTTCATACGCAGGAATCGTTTTGTTAGTCCTAATTGGATGGTGGACAATGGCTGTCCTAGCCCTCTTCTTCTCTGCAGCTAAGCATCCAGGTCCCCTAGACGATGTTTCAAAAATCACAACCAGTAGAAAAATTGGCGCCATCGTTCTCCTTGCTGTCTTCATTCTGTCCGTGGTTCCAATGTGATTCACCTTTTTTATACAACATTCGAAGCCACATGATGGCGTGAACTGTTTTCAGAAATCTAATTATTGATTTGATGAACTACGTTTTCAGCGAAGACCCTGACCCCTTCAATGTCGGGAATATCACCAAAAAACAGCATAAAATGTGTTACATTCAGGTTCAAATATTGTTGCAATTGTTTGATAAAGTCTTCAGGAGTGCCCACGAAACTTGTTTTCATAAAATCTTCCAGAGAAACACCCTTTGGCAACCATTGTACCATTTTCTTTTTCAGCTCTTTTTTGTCTTTTCCAATGAATATTTGTCCTGCAGGCCAGCATGACTTTTCGATGTCTTCAAAGCTTCTGCCTACTGTGTCACAGTTGTTTTCAAGAACCTTCAACTTGTGCTTGTACGTGTCTATGGTGGAAAGATATCCCCAGTCGTATCTGTCAGCATGTTGGGCGGTCACCTTCATTGTCAGTTTTTCTCCTCCGCCACCTATGGTTATTGGAGGATGGGGCTTCTGCACTGGCTTAGGTTCACAAACAGCATCAAGTATAGTGTGATGTTTCCCGTAGTAGCTTGCTTTTTCGTGCGTCCACAGCTTTTTTATGATTTCCACAGCCTCATTCAATTTTTCGATTCTAGCTTTTGTTGAAGGAAACGGGAATCCATAGGCGTTGTGCTCGTTCTGTTGGACTCCTGCTCCAATCGCCAGCTCCAATCTTCCATCTGAGATGTTGTCTACGGTTGCAGCCATTTTGGCGAGCAAAGCGGGGTTTCTGAAGCCGTTACAGGTTACCATTGTTCCTAGTCGTATCTTTTCAGTTGCTGAAGAGAGGGCTGAGAGGGTTGTCCAGCACTCAAGAATCGGCATGTTGTTGAACATTAGATGGTCATCCAACAAAACCGAATAGTATCCTAGCCTTTCACATTCTTGGGTAATACTCAAGATGCGATTGAATAGTGAATCGCTTTCCGTGTTTCTGAATGAGTAAAAGGGAAGAAACACTCCAAACTTGATTTCATCCAAGGTTACCAAATCTCCTCAGACTGCCCTTTATTTCTGTTCATAGAATTAGGTAGCAACAAAACTTAATATGTTTAGGCATCCGAAGCCGAATCGAGTGATGAATTAGATTAGTTTCTACAAGACAGCAACGTATACTTTCTTTTTGTCTAGCTTGCTTTCATGCCATTCAGCATCAACCTTAACCCTTTCTCCGTGAACTTGAACCGTTTTGGCTCTCACAAGCCCCTCCATTTCAGTGAGGAAAGGATTCAGAAGCTCCATATCTTTGTCATCCAGTTTCGCAACATGAACTGCCTCAACTATGTCAGTGGGCGAAAATCCCAAGTCTCTCCTGAGAGCTTGCACTCGGCGGGCTAGGTCCCGCATAAGACCTTCTCCCTCAAGGGCATCGTCACGAGTTCTTTCAAGCAAAACCTGCACTTTACCTTCAGAAGCTATTGCCCACTGCTTAGCCTCAAATTCCGGAAGTTCATCCGCGTACTCAACAGCTTTTATGTTTGTGAGTTCAAGAAACAGGTCCTCTAGCTTCTTTAGGGCTTTCTGAGATTTTTCTGGTGCAACAACAATTGCTTTTGCTAGTGGCCAGCGGCGTTTTAGCTGGGCATCTTGACGAGCAGAATAAACTATTGGTAGAGTTGTTAGCAGAACATCGAATTCTTCTTCTAAGGCAGCATCTTTTAGGGTTAGGTTTGGTCTGGGCCAGCTGTCCAGATTCACTGTTTCAGGAAGGGAATCGTCCAGTTTCTTGTAGACTGCTTGATATAGGGCTTCACTTATGAATGGTGTGGTTGGGTTAGAGATCAGAACCAGCGTTTTCAGAACATGCCAGAGGGTCGAGTAGACTGCAAGTCTACGGTTAAGTGTTTCTGGGTCGTCGCTCCACAGGTCTTTTCTGATCATGGGCACATATTCGCGGCTCAAAATGTTGACGATGAAGTCTTCAAGTGCAGATAAAGCGAAATTGAATTCGCATGTTTCTGCTTTTTCAGTGAATTCACCTATTAGACCCTGCAGTTTGGATATAAGCCACCTGTCAGGGGCTGTCAAAACATTCTGTTCAGTTGACCATTCGAGGGTGTGCTTTTTGGGGTTAAAGTTGTCGTATTCGGCGTTTTGCATGAAAAAGTTGTGAAGATGATAAAGAGTGCTCATCACTTGGTATGGGCGTCCCTTCAGCTCTCTGGGGTCAAAGTTCATGGAGTCGATTGGTGAGCATTTCCACAGGAAGTAGAAGCGAGTGATGTCTGCTGAACGTTCCTGCAGCATTTTGTTGATTTCCAGCACGTTTCCGAGACTCTTGCTCATTTTTCTACCTTTAGCATCCAAAACAAAGCCTTGAAACAGAAATTCCTCATAAGGAGCCACAGGTTTGCCAGTCATTATAACATGTTCCAGAAGAAGCGAGTTTGCCCAACCCCTAGTCTGATCTACAGCTTCAGTCAAAAAGTTCACAGGAACCAACTTGCTGAACTCTTGATCCGTGAATCTTGCATAAGGCGAAGCACCGCTGTTGTGCCAGACATCCAATACAAAATGTTCTCGCTGCATTCTGCCGCCGCAGCTTTCACATTTAAGTATCACCCGGTCTATCCATGGCTTGTGAAGCTCAAAGTCTTTGCCGGGTAGCTCTATGGCTTTTTCAACAAGCTCTTTTTTGCTTGCTACCAAAGTTTTGGCTCCGCATTTTTCGCAGATCCAGATGGGTAAGGGTGAACCCCATGTTCGGTCTCTTGAGATGCACCATCTTTTTCCTTCTTTCAGGAAGGCAAGGAACCTGTTTTTTGGGCTGTCAAAGAAGTATTGTACTTTCTGAGCGGCTTCCATGACTTTGTCGTTTATTTTGTCTATCCACACAAAGTATTCTCTGCGAGCCAACCACACCAGTTTATGATGTGACCTCCAGCAAGTCGGATACTCATGCTTAATGGGCTTCATTTTAAGCAGCAATCTACGTTTTTCAAGTTCCTCTATGACCATGCTGTCTGTTTTCCTGACAAAGAAACCTGCAAACTTGCCTGCATCCTCAGTGAATATTGCCTGCTCATTGAAGGGGGCAAACATGGGTAGTTTGCGTTTCTGGGACGCTAAAAAGTCGTCTTCGCCGTTTGCTGGAGCAAGATGGACTATGCCTGTTGCTGTGGTGACATCCACGAAATCTTCATCAACTACAGTATGAATCAAAGGAACTTCGTCGAGTTCTGCTTGTTTGGGAATCAGGTCCTTGAAGGGATACTCATATTTTTTGCCCACTAGATCTTTGCCATTAATAGCCTTGAGCACTTTGTAATCTTCTATCTCCAGTTCTGCCATTATCGGTTCGACGCGTGCTCTAGCCAAAATCCATACTTCATTGCCAACTTTGACTCTGGCATATTCTTCGTTCGGATTGACGCCTATGATCATGTCCGTAACTAGGGTGAAGGGCATTGTTGTCCAGACAATAAAGTATTCGTTTTCGGTTCCGCTCACCCTTAACTTGAAGTGGATGGATGGGTCTTCAACCTCTTTGTATCCTAGACCTACTTCCGCATTACTTAGGGATGTTTGGCAGTGAGGACAGTAGGCAACAACGTAGTAGCCTTCGCCTAGGAAGTTCTGTTCCCAAGCACGTTTGAGATACTGCCACTCCCGCTCAATATACCTGTCCTGATGAGTGTAGTAGGCTTTGTCTTGATCTATGAATAAACCCAGCATAGAATCAGCTTCAACCCACAAGCGATGATACTTCATGATGCTTTTCTTGCATTCCTCAACAAAACGTTCTTCGCCTACCCGTGCTAGTAGTTCCTTCTTGTTTTTTGCGCCAAGAGTTTTCTCCACTTCTAGCTCAACAGGTAAGCCTTGAGTGTCCCAGCCAGCCCAGAAGGCAACATAATAGTTTTGCATGGTTTTCAGTCGAAAACGGAAATCCTTTATCACTCTGCCTCGAGCATGACCAACATGTGGAATGCCATTTAACGTAGGTGGACCCTCAACGTAGCCCAACATTCCATTGTTATTTTTTTCTCGGGTTTCTTCCAGTTTCTTCAGTATCTGATTTTTTTCCCAAAAAACACGAACTTCATTTTCAAGCTCGAGCGGGCTATAATGTTGAGTTAATAAAGGTTTAGAATTAGCCTTGAATTTCGCGGTCACCGCTCATCCACGACACCAAATTAAACCTCAAATAACAGACCACAAATATAAAGCTTTAACATAGTCCAGCAAGACGCCTTCAAGTATTCTACAAAAAAGCTAACATGAGACAGAAACTTTGTGCTGTGCTGCTGATTTTTAGAAAAATACTTTTTTCAACGGTGTACACCTATTGGTTCCTAATGCAAGAGGCTTCTGATTTTACTTTTTTGATGTTGAATGCGTAGAATTTGTGAGTGCACCTTGCAAATCATTATATACACAGAGCATATACCAAACTGTCAGGGGATTGATTTCAGGAGAGAAAATTTGATGGGAGAATCTGAAACAGACGACAAGTGCTGGAGAAAATTTGTGAAAAAGTATTGGAGCATGCATGCTTTTTGGATAGTAGCTGCTGTTGTTGCTGCAGTCGGTGCAGTTCTGGTCTATTTGTGGTTTGTTGAAGAAGCCCAAACAACCGAAATGGTGCCCATGGTTTTGGGACAGTGGTCAATGTCACATATGATTACTTTTATTTTGCATCTGATTATGTGGGAACTTCTTATTATCGGAATTCCTGTAGCAGCTGTAGCAGTAATTGGCTATTTGTGGTGGAAGCGAATACCCGCTGAAGAACGGGAAGAATACAAGTTCTTTGGAAAAGGCACACGTAAAGAACAAGGCGGAAGCGGAATATCCTTCCTCTTCTTTGTAGCATTTTGCCTCAAAATTTACATCGACGGAAAATGGAACGTTCCAATAGCAGACTTCACCCTAGACTACGTAGTAAACTCGATGGTCACAATAATTGTCTGGACTGCCATAGTCTTTGGAATACCCGCAATCATCATAGGACTCCTCTGGCTAAGCCGTGAAATAAAAAAGAACCTCTAACCACATCCCCTTTTTCTGCACGCGCATATCGGGCGTATAAACCCCACAAGTAGTACTTTAGAAAACTGTGTTTGGATTGTTACAATTGTGAAATAGAAAAATGCGCGAGTAAACAGGTTTAGTGGCTGGTTTTTTCTCTTTTTTGTGATTTTGTTTTGATATTTTCTGCTCCATGTGTATGGTAGAGCGTAAAAGTGCAGTCTATGATTGTTGTTGGCTTTGTTTCAAATTTTGTAAATGCTATTTGAAGTATTCTGATTGTTTCGTGGGGGCGAATCCATTTAATCACGTTGTTTTCTATGTCATGTTCCTGGCTTGTCATCTTTAGGGTGTAATCTTTTTCCTTATACTTGAACATCAAATCTATTCCGAGAATGTTTGTACCCCTGTCGCCAAGGTTTCTCACTTCAAGCTCGCTCCAAAAGGATAACATGTTTGTCTCTTTCCTGAAATCGTGTTCACAGTTCAGAGCTTTTAATTCTAGACGCGGGCTTTCTCTTCTTAGTCTCCAAAGGTGAACTGACAATGAGACAACACCGGCTATTGTACCAACTATACCTAAAGTCAAGTTGACAATATCCATGTTAATTGTCATCTATTTACTTCACCACAGTATTTTGTTCTTCCCTTCGCTAGCATAAAACCATAAGATAAGCTTTTACTGCAAAATGTGCACACAAAGCATAAAACCGATATTTTAGTTTAGTCTGATGAAGCTTCCTTGCTGTTCTATATCTCATACGGAACCAAACAGGTGCTATTGCTTTAGTTGTTAGTAAGAATTTTTCGTCAATTTTGGGTTTTTTCTCGGAAAAAGGTTCTTGGTTAGGTTGTGGTGGACGGGGCGCGCGCAATCAAAAAACCCAATGAAGTTAAACAACATCTAATAAAAACCATAAAAAGCATCAACAATCAACATTAGTATCTTAACAATTTAGGTAAAATCTTTTAGGTTAGCCTCTTCTTTTCAAATATGAGAAATCTTTTGTACATGTAATGAATTTACAATGTTGGGGGGAGAAAATGAAGAAACCAGATTTATTCAACCACAACCAAACGCTCAAAACTAAACCAATCTGTTTTACAATTACTGCATTATTGATAGCAATCTACATCACACCCTTTGCGAAAGGAGAAGAATATACTTTTGTAACAAGTTGGGGAAGTAGCGGAACTCTAAATGGCCAATTCAACTCTCCGTGTGGTGTTGCGGTTGATAGTTCAGGAAACGTCTACATAGCTGAT
>JAFGGM010000050.1 GCA_016930555.1 Candidatus Bathyarchaeum sp. | reverse complement strand
TACATCATATTTATATTGGAGTAAAACAAAACAACAAAAAAACAAGAGGTGAAAAATAGGAGTTTTTACTACAAATTGGTACCTATACAAAACCCACTTCAAAAAAACCTCAGAAAACCCACAAGAACAACATCCTCAAACAACAAGAAGACACTACGGACAAAAAACGACTACAAAAACAAACATTGAAGTGGATAGAAGATGAATTTTGAGAAGAAATTACTTTGAGCAATAGACGAAAGCTTCTCTTTGCTAGGAAAAAACGAAAAGCACACTATCTATTTCTATTTGGAGACAGAGTACAAAATCAGTAAACAAGACATCCCCTACAGGATCGGAGATTTCAAAAAAGCCCCTGAAAACATTTTTGGGTTAGGAGCAAAACTGCTCGAAATGAGGATCATAGAACACCTATTCAACAAGATAAAGCATTTTAAGCCACTCTTTTACACTCAAGAGAGCTTCGAGTTCACAAAGTATATTGAATTAGCAAGAACTCATGGCATCAATCCAGTAATAACAGTTACCTGTTTGCAAATATAGAACAAAAGCGGTTTGGAACAAACGTTCCAAAAAAAGTTACTGTTCATTTTTGAGTAAGGTAAAACATGTTTTAATGCATTAATTCATATGCTGGTTCTGTCTCCGGATCGTATAACAAATCATCCTTTTAAGTGAAGTTATGGATTGCTGTCTCAGAGCATTGCATAGTAAGGTTAATAGGTCAGCTTTTCGTCTAAAGCATGCTAGTTCACATTATCCTAGTGCAGGGTTTACATTCATAATGTGACAGAAACGCATTAACAGGAAATTTAGGAGAGAAAAATAATATGGGAAAAATCGTGATTGCTTACAAAATTCTTCCGTCCGAATCAACAGTTGACCTTGAAGTGTTGAAAGAGAAACTCAAAGCTAAACTGGCAGATGTTGCTGCTATTCAACGCTTCGCTGAAGAGCCCATAGCTTTTGGTCTCTCTGCGCTGAAAGTTAACATGGTTCTGCAAGAAAAAGACGGAATTGTTGACGAAACAGAGAAACTAATTATGGACATTGAAGAAGTAGGTCAAATACACACATTAGGAGTAACTAGACTCTAAGTTCATCAAAGTTTAAATATGAATAGTCTCCCACGAAAAACGTGGAGCTTCACAATTACACATAATGGATGGAAGTTTAGATGAGCGAAATTCAGCTTAGAGTAGAAGACGCAAGACAACGTGACGTTTACAGGGGAATAGCTCGAATAGACCAGCAGACCATGCAAAAACTTGGCATCTCAGCTGGCGATGTAATCGAAATTGTTGGAAAAAGAAACACAGCAGCCATAGCTTGGCCAGCATACTCTGAAGACCAAAACAGAGAAATCATCAGAATCGATGGATTTACCCGCAAAAACGCGGGAGTGGCCATGCACGAACTGGTCGTAATTCGTCCAGCAAAGGTGACCAATGCCACAACCGTGGTGTTAGCCCCAATAGACATGAAACTTAATGTGGATGATGACTTCACTAACTTCGTGAAGAACAGGCTTATGGAAAGAACCTTTGTGGAAGGAGACACCACCTTAGTCATGATGCTAGGTCATGCCATACCCTTCAGAGTAACTAAGTCACGTCCCCACGGAATCGTAAGAATAGGTCATGGAACAACCGTCCAGATAATGGCTGAACCGGCTCCAGAAACCAAAGGAGTACCGCGCACCACTTACGAGGACATAGGAGGACTTCACGAGGAGATCCAGCGGATAAGAGAAATGGTTGAACTGCCCCTACGGCACCCTGAACTCTTTCAAAGGCTCGGAATAGAACCTCCAAAAGGAGTCCTGTTGCATGGACCTCCTGGATGCGGAAAAACTCTTCTAGCCCGAGCAGTTGCCAACGAGTCAGAAGCCAACTTCTATTCCATAAACGGTCCAGAAATAATGAGCAAGTTCTATGGCGAGTCAGAGGCTAGACTCCGAGAAATGTTCCAGCAGGCTCAAAAAAATGCGCCAAGTATCATCTTCATTGACGAACTTGACGCAATTGCCCCGAAAAGGGAAGAGGTAACTGGCGAAGTGGAGAGACGTGTTGTGGCTCAGCTTCTTGCCCTGATGGATGGACTATCAGGAAGAGGATACCTTATTGTTATAGGTGCAACAAACAGGCCTGAAGCCCTTGACCCAGCTTTGAGAAGACCGGGAAGATTCGACCGCGAAATCGAAATTGGTGTACCCGACAAAAAAGGCAGATATGAAATAATGCAGATTCACACCAGAGGAATGCCTCTGAAAGACGATGTTGACTTAAAGAAAATCTCTAAAATGACTCATGGCTATACAGGAGCAGATATGTCCTCTCTAAGCCGCGAAACAGCAATGAAAGCGTTACGCAGATACCTGCCCGAAATAAACCTTGAAGAAGAACGTATTCCTCCTAGTGTTCTAGAAAAAATGGAAGTTCGTATGGAAGACTTCCTAGCCGCCTACAGGGAAATCACGCCAACAGCTATGAGGGAAGTCTATATTGAAGTGCCCACAGTTCGCTGGACAGAGGTTGGAGGTTTGGCTGAAGTTAAAGAAGACCTTAAAGAGGCAGTGGAGTGGCCCCTCAAAAATCCCAACGTCTTTACTCGAATGGGAATACGACCCCCAAAAGGCATCATGCTCTATGGACCTCCGGGATGTGGAAAAACTTTGTTGGCTAGGGCAGTTGCCACAGAAAGTGAAGCAAACTTCATAACTATAAAAGGTCCAGAAGTCTTTTCCAAATGGGTAGGTGAATCAGAAAAAGCTATACGCGAGGTTTTCCGGAAGGCAAGGATGGCTTCTCCTGCTGTGATATTCTTTGACGAGTTTGACTCTCTAGTTCCTGGAAGGGGAATGGGTTACGCTGACAGCGGAGTCACAGAGCGAGTTATCAGCCAGCTATTAACTGAACTGGATGGTCTGGTCTCTCTGGAGGATGTTGTTATCATTGCTGCAACCAACAGACCTGACATTGTTGACCCTGCGATTCTTAGACCAGGACGATTTGATCGTCTGATTTACGTTCCAGAGCCTGATAATGATAGCAGGTTGGCAATCTTTAAAATCTACACCAAGGGCATGCCATTAGCGAAGGATGTAAATTTGTCTCAATTAGTTTTGTTGACAAAGAAATATTCTGGCGCGGACATTGAAGCCCTCTGTAGAGAAGCGGGATTGAATGCTTTGCGAACGGACATAAAAGCTAAGGAAGTTAACAACACTGATTTCAGGAAAGCTGCTGAAAAGATTGGGCCCTCGATAATGCCGAACATGGAGTCATGGTATAAGGGGTTCATGAAGAATGTGCGGCAGTTAAAGAAGCCCACGACACCAGTGGCGTAACGATATTGGAGTTAAATGAAGAATGATGAAAACTTGGAAGTCTCATCCCCTATATACGCAGATAATGGAAACTTTGGAAAGGAAGGGTCCAATGACTGACACAGAGTTGTTGGATATATTGAAGGAGACCCATGAAGGCGTTGGCTTCAATGAATTGAACAAAACTCTTATGCGGATGGAGATTGAGGGAAGAGTGTATGTGTCAGCCCGCACAAAAGGCAAAAGAAGGGTTGAACTGACAGAGAGCCTAAAAGAGTAGGTCTCCAAAAGACTTTTTGTTGCTCATCCCCTTAACCTGTATCTGGTGGCGCAGAACTTGGGTGTAAATTTCAGAGCTCTTGTACCTAAAACAAAGATTGATTTCAATAGTCTGAGCGGAAAGTTTGTGGCCATAGATGGTTACAATGCCCTTTACCAGTTTCTTGCGATTATCCGTCAACCCGATGGCACACCACTGAAAGACCGTTCGGGCAGGATAACCAGCCACTTGAGTGGACTGTTTTATAGGACAGTTAACTTAGTTGAGAAGGGCGTTAAGGTTGCCTACGTTTTTGATGGAGCTCCGCCTACTCTTAAAGAGGTGGAGATTAAACGTCGTGCCAAAGTCAAGGCTGAGGCATTGGTTAAGTATGAAAAAGCCTTGGAAGAGGGAAAAATTGAGCAGGCTCGAAGCTATGCACAGATGACATCTAAGCTCAAGGATTATATGCCTGAAGATTCGAAACGGCTCCTTACAGAATTGGGTGTCCCGTGGATTCAAGCACCGTCAGAGGGTGAAGCCCAAGCTGCCTATTTGACACGGAAGGGTGCAGCTGACTACTGTGCCAGCCAAGATTACGATAGTCTTCTTTTTGGCGCAACTGCTTTGGTAAGAAACGTTACCATTAGTGGTAGGCGAAAGCTTCCAAGAAAGAATATTTACGTTGAAGTTGTGCCCGAGGTTATGAAGCTGGATCATGTTCTCAAGTCTTTAGAGATTACCCGCGAGCAACTCATTGATGTTGCGATGCTTATTGGAACGGACTTTAATCCTGATGGCGTGAAGGGAATCGGACCGAAGACTTCTTTGAAGCTAATAAAACAGCATGGATCCATCGAAGAGGCTTTGAAAGAGATTAAGGGTGTCGAGTTTCCTGTTGAACCCAAAAGAATACGACAAATTTTTCTTAACCCAAAAGTCACGGACGATTACAAGCTGGAATGGACTGACCCCAACGTTGATGGTGTGGTGGACTTTCTTTGCCGAGAAAGAGACTTTTCCGAGGATAGAGTGCGTAGGTCATTAAGTAAGATGACTAATGGACTAAAAGAGGCAAAAAGCAAAAGAACTCTTGAATCATGGTTCGGTTAACGCCCTGTTATTCTTGGAAGCCGTGTTTGCCGATTAGGGGAACGAAGGCTACTCCTCCAAGGTTTTCTTGAATGATTGTTTCGCCCTTTTTTCTGACCCTAACTAAATTCTGGTAGTGTTGGGCGCCTCCAACTGGAACAAGGAGGACTCCCCCGTCTTTTAGCTGGTTGATTAAGGGTTTGGGGACTGTTGGACCTGCAGCAGCAACTAGTATACGATCATAGGGGGCTTCTTCTGGATAGCCCACTGTTCCGTCCTGATGGATTACCGTGACTCTGTCTCCATATCCAGCTTCGATGATGTTTTGTTTGGCAAAGGCAGCTAATTCTGCTATTCTTTCTATTGTGTAAACATGTCCCCAGCTTTCTTTGGATATATCTGAAGGAGCTACAATCTCGGCGATTGTTGAAGCATGCCAGCCTGAACCGCCACCCACCTCTAGGACCTTGTGTCCCACTTCCAGCTCAAGGGCCTCGTCCATTATAGATACCATGTGGGGGGCAGAGGCTGTTTGTCCTGAACCAATAGGAAGGGGGCAGTCAGTTGCTGCACTAGATTTTACGGGTTCTTGAAGAAATGGCTCCCGAGGCACTCTCCGCAATGCCTCAATAACATTAGGTGACCTTAGAATTCCGCTTCTAACAAGTTTCTGAATCAGGTCTTCCCACTGTCTGCTCATCCTACATCCCAAAATAATAAT
>JAFGGM010000049.1 GCA_016930555.1 Candidatus Bathyarchaeum sp. | reverse complement strand
TTTTGATGGACCCTTTTCCGCGAGAAACGTTTTCGAGCCTAGCTTGAGCTATGGCTATTCGAGTCAACGAAGGCGTCTTCTTTGTTCGGGGCTTGTATGCAGGAAGATTAACCAAAGGAGAGGTCTTCTTGGGTTTGTCTTCTTTTTCTGGCGTCAGCAGTTCGGGGCGGGTAAAAACTACAGTTCTTTCTTCAACGTTTACCTCCTTTACAGACCAGCCTATGCTTTGCCATGCTTTGGTCTGAACTGAAGTACTGTTTGTCCACCATTCAGGGTTTTTGTGGGCAGAAGCTGGAAGGTCGTTGCCAATTATTCCTTCAACTTCTGAAAACTGGAGCCGGAGCCATCTTGTCCATTTTGCTTTTCTTGACAGATACAAGGTGAGGGACGTATATTTGCCCTTGAAGGCTGGTTTAGGGGACACATATCTTCTGGCGCAGTTGAGGCAGACCAAGTATTCGCCTTCACGGGGGTCTTCGGTTATGCAGCTTTTGCAGAAGAGCTGTTTGCAGCGGGGACAACGTATAAGCTGGGGAGGAGGCACTGTCCGTTTGCATAGGCTGCATTGGTTTTCTGGTGGTGGAGGGCGCGTTCCGCCTATCGGAATAATAGCATCTCGCACCGAACTCAACGTCCAATATTAAGTAAGGTGGAGCAGCTCAGATAAACCTAACTTATGCTTCCAAGTTTTTCACGAGAAAACCATTTTTTAACAATGAAGTAATATTAGGACCTTAATATGAACGTTGGACGGTTTTGGATAGGCTTAGAATGTTTGTTTGGCTGTGGTTAGTTTATTAGAATGTGGATGGTAGACCCGCAGATTATGTGTAGGCAGCATCTGTTGGGGGAGCATTTGGAGATTCACATGTTTGTTGGTGCCATTAGTCACGGGAAATCGGTGGAGGGGTATCTGAAGAAGGGGCTGCTTGAGGTTCAAAGTCTCTATGCTCACCATGAAGCACTGGTTGAGGAGATGAAGCGGAGGGGCTACAGGCATTGCTCAAATATGGACGAAAAATGGAGAACCACAAAAAAAGAGGGTATGTAGATAAAGAAAAGAGTCATGAGGAACTTCTGAAACGCTGCCCAAGATGCGAACGCAGATACTCTGAAATGACTGGTTAGTAGCTAGGCATGCATTAGTGAATCATCTTAATGCATGTATTCGACGATTCCGTATTCGCCGCTGATTGGGTCTTGAAAGGGCGGCAGTTGTGGCGGATAGAATGTGAAAACGATGAATGCGACAGCTAGCAGAA
The DNA here is from genome assembly GCA_016930555.1 of Candidatus Bathyarchaeum sp. GTDB lineage: Archaea > Thermoproteota > Bathyarchaeia > Bathyarchaeales > Bathyarchaeaceae > Bathyarchaeum. The sequence goes on along the minus strand of JAFGGM010000049.1, from coordinate 24,555 downwards.
ACAGTGCAGCTAATGCGATTTTTTCGATGTTGGGGGGCAGTTGTTTGTGGGTTAGAAGCCTGTAACTCATGCATTGTCCGATTATCACGGCAACGATGAAGCTCATGATGTCTATTATGAAGATGCTTTCTCTAGTAATACTGGTGTAGGAGTAGAAGATTAAGGGAATGATGGCGGTTATTGCGTAGGGAACAGCAGTTTTTGCCAGAAAGAAGTTGTTTGCATCTTTTTTGATTTGCCAGTATTCGATGATTGCCCACAGTAACGCTGGCCAGAAACCGAGTTTCAGATGTTCCCATACGCTTTCATTTACGGCTGAGAAGGCGCCGACGATTGGATTGTAGCCTGACAACTCGAAGGTGAAGTGAAGCATGCTTCCAAGAAGGATAATGAAGAGCGCTCCGACCAGTTCATAACATAGGATCGTTCTTGTTTGGGGATTGGCCATAAAAACCACTTATAACAAAAGGTCAGAAACAGGATTTAAAGATTAATCTTGTTCTTACTTTGGTTTCAAGAAAAAATACTGTTTTCAACAATCTGCTGCTATTAGGTTCCTACTATGTGCCACAGGAGTGTGAATTGTGCCCTCACCGGCGACTGAGCCACGCCACCCTAATATTTCAAATTTTGGCTATCTCGCGGTGAGATGATACATGAATTGGGATTTATGCGTGCAGAGCAGTTCATCTCGGTGAGAGCAAATCATGAATCGACCTGTCAGGTAATAAGTTTTATGAAACTTCAGAAACTAAGTTTAGTTACGCGGTGATAGTGTTGGATTTGTTTGACATTTATGTTCTGAACCTGATAGTTACTGTTGCCATGTTTACTGTGCTTGTGTTTCGAGCTTGGGTGGAGCACAAGAATTACAAGCTAATGTGGAGGGAGCTGGAGTGGAGACGAACCTGTGAAACAGCGGGAAAAATATTGAAAGCTGAAAAGACCCTTTTCACCAAAGTTGAGGGCGGCGAAGAACTCTACGAACTGCTAACCAATCTATTCTCCAACAACAAATAACCCTCCATATAGCAGCGAATAAATTGTTAGAAACAGCATTCTGTGCTAGCAACTGCCCGTTAATTCGTTGAAAAGCTTGAGGGCTTTATCCTTTTCCTTAATGCCTTCAAGAATTGTTATTCCGCTTTTAAGAATACTCGCCTTAACGTCCCCCCAACCAAAGGTTAGCCCAAGTTCTGCCCCAACAGTAAGGCTAAATCCTTTCTTTTTCAGGTAATTTTTCAAGTCTGCAAGGTTGATCTCCATGCTTTTTTCTGGAACAACAACAAATACTTTCTTGCCTGTTCGTCCACAAATTTCCTCAACCAATTCCTTTTTGAGGGGTCTCGGGGAACCTGATGGATGGGCGCCACAGACTGGACAGGACTCAACCTTCTGGAGATTGATTTCGTTGAATTCTATTTCATCCAAATCAAAATGAAGAAGTTTGTTTGCTAAACGAGGCTGCCTTCCAGTAAGTATCTTGATTGCTTCACTTACTTCCAAGCTTGCGATAATATTCACCAGCGACGGATGAACCCCAACCACTCCACATTTGGGCAACTTCTTGTCATCAAGACCACCATAAAAGCATTCGAGACACGCTGTTTCTCCTGGAACAATGGTGGACACGTTTCCGTTGGTTGTTATTGCAGCGCCAAAAACGTAGGGCTCACCAAGCTTGATGCATGCTCTATTGATGGCGTAGCGGGCAGTCATGCTGTCTAATCCATCCACCACGACATCCATGCCCCTAACAATGTCCTCTGCGTTTGCCTCATTCACGGAAAGGGGAAGCGGCTCCACAGTGATGTAGGGATTCAGTCGCCGTAACCGCTTAGCTGCAGCCTCAACCTTTGGAACTCCGACATCGTCAACGCCGTAGAGGTGCTGCCGATGCAAATTAGTCAGCTCGACAAAATCTCGGTCAACAATCCGCAGAAAACCCACACCCATAGCCGCCAGCTGCATTGACGCAGGAGACCCTAAACCACCAACACCCACCAAACAAACCTTGGAGCCCTTCAGTTTCAGTTGTGCATTATAGCCCATGTCGATCATGACAATCTGCCTTGAATAGTATTGTAACTCTTCATCCGACAACTCCTCACATTTCAAGGCATCATTAACCACTTAATTTACCTCCAAGCACAGACTGAAAGCCAACATTTTCCAGCTCTCATCTAGAACATCAAACAATCAAAGAAGCGTCCATTTCAGCCTTTAAATGGCTTATGCCCAATCAGGGCACCAAAACTACCGAGCAGCAAAGGCAGACTCTAAGATTCGGTTAACCTCTTCCACTTTAATGTCACTGATTAGAAGCCTCTTTTGTCGTGATGTGAACCCTGAAACAAGCTCAGCCCTTCGACCGAAAAGCCGCGAAAACTGCTTCAGCAACTCCTTGTTAACTTTGCCCTTCACTGGAGCTTCACGGCACAAAACCACAACCTCGTCACCATCCAGCTCAATCCTGAACTGTTTCGAGTTTGGCTTAACGTGCATATCAATAACAACGCCTTGGGCAGTTTCCTGCAACTTCATGTCCTTCACAGCCACGTCAACATTCAGCTATTGATGGAACGTATTCGTTTATTAATGCTTTAATAGGTGCCAAATAGAGACTTCATGAAGGCAAGTTACGATGTTAAAGGATGCTTGGACTCTCGCCATAGAAACGTTGAGCTGGATTGAACTGCAGCGTCTCGGTGAGCGCCTAGCATTGAATAAGGCAACAAAAAAGCTGCGAATAAAGGACTATAAGGCTGTTGGATTAGCTCACAAACTGGTGTCTGAGACTCTTCGTAGAAAAAACCTCATCGATTTCCTGTTGAATTCTGTTATGGCACCCAAGTCCCTTAACGACCTTAAGCTGGGTCCACGAGCATTCCTTCGCCTGTACACCTATGAAACAAAGCTGGCAAACGGCAACTTGGATCATTCCACCAAAATTGCGAGGATGGGTCGTTCAATATTGGGGTGGTGGGACCTCAAGGATGCGGAGGAAGTTCTCGGAGAAATCTTGAGCATAGACCATGAAGCTGCCCTAAAGGGGCTAGAGGAAACAGAAAAGATTGGACTCCAGACTTACAATTCCACATGGTTCGTAAAATACTGTTTCAAGCTTCTCGGAAGAGCAGAAGCCCTCAAGTTTCTGGAAAAATCCACAGAAATTCCCCCAGTTTATGTGCGGCTGAACACCTTGAAGGCGCCAGAAGAAACTCTGCTCAAAAAAATTGAAGCCGAAAAGACCGTTCTAGAAAAGGTTCAGCCCCTCAAACACACCTACAGGCTCAATGAAACAAAAAAACCTCTCACACGAACAAACAGCTTCATTCACGGACTTTTCTATATTCAAGACAAAGCCAGCTGCTTAGCCGCAGAAATCGCAGACCCGCAGCCGGGAAACACGGTCCTTGATTTGTGTGCAGCGCCTGGAGCCAAAACAACCTATTTGGCGCAGCTGATGGAAAACAAGGGCAGAATCGTTTCTGTTGATTACTCGGAGCGGAGGATGGGGGTGTGGGAGCGGGAAACAGAGCGCATGGGCGTCAACATAGCTGAATCTATGGTTGCTGACGCAAGGAAACCTTTGCCCATAAATGTTCCATCGGATTTGGTGATTTTGGACCCGCCATGCACGAGCACTGGAACCTTTGGGAAGACGCCTGACGCCAAATGGAGACTCACCAAAAGGTCGATTTTGGGTATGGCAAAGATTCAGTCAGAGATGATAGACTTGTGCGCAGAGTATGTGAAAGAGGGTGGCTTTCTGGTCTACTCCACATGTAGCATAACCTTGGAAGAAAACGAGTTGGTTATAGGAAACTTTCTGAAGCTGCACCCTGAATTCAAGCCAGCATCCACAAAACCCAGAATCGGCTTGCCTGGACTAAGGGGACTGACCAAGTGCCAGCGGCTCTATCCCCACATTCACGACTGCAACGGCTTCTTCGTAGCCAAACTCCAAAAAGAAAAAACCTAGAATCACACACGTTAGTGTTTTCGTGTCTTCTCTAAACAGCATAATGCTTCAAAGAGGATTTTTGCTGCTTGAGTGGCTGTTACTCCCCTGTCATAGTGAGGGGCTACTTCAACCAAATCTAAACCAACTATCCTACTGTCGCAAACATTCTCTAGAATGTCCAGAAGGGTCGAGGTGTCTAGTCCTTCAGGCTCAGGATTTTGGACTGCAGGCACATAGGCGGGGTCAAGAACATCCATATCGATTGTTATGTAGACTTTTTCGTAGCCTTGAAGGATGCCACTAATGGCTTCAATGGTTTTCTGGATGTCATCGTTTCTTATCTGATGGGCAGTCAAATAGTCGACTTCAGCCTCTTTGGCGTACTCTAGCTCTTCTTTGCATACTGCGCGGGTGCCAATCTCCAGAATCTTGGCTGGCTTAACATCTTCTTTGATTCTTCGCATGAAGGTTGTATGGGACAGCGATAAGCCAAGGTAGTCGTCCCGCAGGTCCAAGTGGGCATCAAAGCTTACCACAGCAACATTTTTGCCGAGGCTCCGCAGCACCCCCAAAGTAATTGTATGTTCTCCTCCAAGAAACACTGGAACCTTCTCGGCATCAACCAACTCTTGGGTAACCAAGGCTAAACGTCCTAAAGTTAACTCGGTGTCTCCGGCAACATGGAGATCTCCGAGGTCATGGATTTTGATGTCTTCGATGGATGTTTGTGTTCTGAAGCTGTAGCCTTCAATGTTGAGGGAGGCATCTCTGATGGCGAGGGGAGCAAATCTTGCTCCAGAACGGTATGTGCTGGTTACATCGAAGGGAACTCCCAGAACAACGTATCTGGACTCCTCAAAAGACAGTTGACTGCCCGCAAAGACGGGAGAAGGTGACACAAAGAGCTCACGGTGACTCATACACAATCACTGTTAAAAAAGATGCTTTACAATTTAAGCTTAACACACGAAAAAAGACGCTGGATTGTTGCCGTTATACTGTTTTGCTGTCGCATTCCCAGCAGAGAATTTCACAATTTTCAACTGTAGGCTTACCGCCTTCCTCTGGACTAACAAAGAATCGGGCTTCCCAACCACTCCTCTCATTCTTGTTTCCCCTGTTTTCCCATAATATCTGCCTGAAACAGGTGAAACTTCCATGACCATGACCTTCCCTTTCACACTGGCATCGGGCATTAGCCCTCAAAAACGCCTGCTTCAACACTTCCTCAGAAAACTCGCTCACCCCAATCCCTCACACTGAGCGAATAGTCAGTAACTTATTAAAGATTCCTAAAAAAGGAAGGATGAAGGAGGCTGCATTGTTTATTGAATTAGCAGTTTGCTGAGAGTTTTTTGTTTGTTGTCGCTTTGCTGTTCTTCTCTTAGGCTTTCAATTTCATTTCTTAGATTGAGTAATTCTAGGAGAAGAAACGTGTTGCCGTGCCTGAAGAAGTGCTCTACCATTTCAGAAACGGTTTCCTCACTCATTTGACCTTTGACCTTGGCGGCTAACTCCTTCGTAAGCATTTTTTTGGGATCCATCTTGAATCGAAACCAGATTAGAGTTTGAGATGATAACACTTATGAAAACAAAATAGTTACCGTGAATACATCTTCGCCGTCATGTCTCTTCATCTGTGAATCGCCCAAAAACTTGGCCAGAACCATCAAAACCCCGCAGAATTGGAGAAACTAATTTATTACCAATCGTATTATAGCGGTAGGAAGGGATACAAAATGACCTCAGAAACAGGCTCCAAGATAGAAAACCCACTTGTCCTTCTGTTCACAATTTTCTATGCAGCAGCAGGAATCGTTCAAATAGGCTACTTCGTCATCGCAAGCTCAACTGCGCCCCCACATCTCCCAATTCTAGGAATCTTAAGCTTACTCACAGCCTTCAGCCTCTTCAAAATGTACAAATGGACTGTGCCCCTTGCCGTTGTGATGTTCATTACAGGAATAACCTTTGCTGCAACAACACTCTTCAACTCGCTTGCACTGCAGGAGTTCGGAGACGCCATGCTCCTCAATATTGCCCTGATACTCTACATGATTGCCCTGCTGATAGCGACACTTTATGTGATAGCGAAACGGGCAGACTAAAGCTAAAATAGGCCTGTTCACGGTTTTTTCAATTTCTTGAACAGAAAAACATCTATTTCTGTTCCAGCATCTACGAACTGTTGCTTTTCAGAGATTTCAACGAAGCCGTCAGCCTTAGTCATTGTAGTTATGGCACCTGACAAGCCTGTAGAAACTGGGCTCACCAGAAGCGTTCCATCCTTGTTGTAGGCTAAATTTACCATAGTGAAGGTTCGGCGTCCCCGTGCTGGAAACATTTTCTGTGCAGCCACTGCCTTAACCTTAGGCATCTCCTCTTCAGTTCTGCCAGCGAGTCTTAACAGAATAGGACGAACAAATACAGTAAACATAAAGAGAGACGATGTTGGGTTACCCGGCAACGAAAAAACTGGTTTGCCCTCAACAACTGCAATAGTCAAGGGTTTCCCGGGCTTCACAGCCACTCCAGAAATGATTACCCCAGGCTTCCCCAGAGAATCCACAACCTGAGGCGTAAAATCCTTTGGTCCAACTGACACCCCACCCGAAGTCAACACAACATCCGAAGAAGCCAAAGCCTCCTCCAGAGCCCTCTTTAACATGTCCTTCTCGTCAGGAAATATCCCCAAATTAATCGCTTCTCCCCCACACTCCACAACCGCAGCACTCAAAGTGTGGGCATTTATGTCAAAAATTTTTCCAGGCGGAAGAACTGTGCCTAGCTCCACAACCTCTCCTCCTGTAGACAGCACCGCCACCTTTGGACGCCTGTAAACAGTCACATCTGTTAAGCCAATGGCAGCCAAAGCCCCAATTTCCCTGGAACCCAGAATCCTTCCCTTCTTCAGGACAGTTTCGCCTTTGAGGATATCAGAGCCCTTCGCCATGATGTTCGTGTTGCTTGCAACTGGACGACGCACAAAAATGTTCTCTCCCTGTCTGCTTGTGTACTCCACCATAATCACGGCATCGGCTCCATCAGGCAGAGGCGCCCCCGTAACTATCTCCGCGGCAGACCCCTCTTCCACGGTCACAGCTGGAGCTTCTCCGATTGCTACATGCCCACAGAATCTTAAGTTAATGTCCTTGTCTTCGCTTGCCCCAAAGGTATCAGCAGCCTTCACGGCATATCCGTCCACGGTTGATCTGCTAAAGGGTGGAATATCGATGGGAGACACAACATCCTGTGCCAGCACCCGATCATAGGCATCAGAGATGGAGACCTGTTCTTCTCCAACAGGTACTGAAGAAAAGCTCTGCTCAAGAAGCTGTTTTGCTTCGTCAAAAGAAAGAAGTCTCCTGAACATGCTATTCCCTCATGATGCTGGAGAAGAGACGCACCCTAACTAACTCGCCCTCTTCCACACCTTCACGGTTTTCGGGAATAATCACATACCCATTTGCCTTTGTCATGGTCGTAATTACACCAGACCCGGTTAGTCTGACAGGCTCAGCAAAAAAGGCGCCGTCCTTTTCAAAGACGCGAACACGCAAAAAGACTCTTCGTCCCAATACACCCGCAACTCTTCTGGTCAGCTTCGCCTCCGCAGCGGGTCTAGCCTCGTTAATGCCCAATAATCTAAGGAGGGTGGGTCTGGCGAAGGCCTCAAAGCCTACAGTGGCTGCCACAGGGTTCCCAGATAACACAAAAATGGGTTTTCCGTCAAGGATTGCCAAAGCAGTTGGCATACCAGGTCTAATTGCCACGCCATGAACAACGATGCCAGGATTTCCTAGTTTTTTGACTGCAAGCGGAACCAAGTCAGGGTAACCGACGCTTGTTCCTCCCGTGGTGATAACCGCATCTGCATACTCCAAGCCTTCCTTAATTATTGTGCATATCTTGTCTAGATCGTCTTTTATTAAACCTAAATTCAGTGGTTCTGCGCCCAGTTCCATGCATAGGCTAGAAAGCATAAGTCTATTAGTTTCCACAATCTTGCCGTATTCAAGTTTTTGTCCCATCTCCACAAGCTCGTTTCCTGTGGCTAAGATGGCGACTTTTGGTTTCCTGACAACAGGCACATGAGTTTTCCCCAGCGCCGCCAACAAACCAAGATGATGAGGGTTCAATCGGACTCCCGTCTCTACAGCAATACTTCCTTTGATTACGTCTTCACCCATTTTAGAGACGTTTCTTCCAGGAGTAACCGCTTTTCCAACCTCAACATTTTCCCCGACTTTTTTTGTGTACTCAAGCATGACAACAGCATCGGCCCCTACAGGAACAGGATTTCCAGTCCACAATTCTTTTGCTTCGTTTTCGTGGACTTGGCCGTCTGTTAGCTTGAAGACTTTGGGGTTAAAGGCGGATACTCCAAAGGTGTCTTTTGCCTGTAGAGCATAGCCATCTACAGCTGAGCGGTCAAAACGTGGCAGATTGTATTTGGCTCGGATGTCCTCCGCTGTAACGCGCCCCAGAGCCTCGGTCAGTGGAACCTTTTCAGAACCAAGCCTTTTTGGTTTCAGTTGTAACAAGAAAGATTGCAGAGCGTAATCAACGTCTGTAAGTTTTGTGAAGCCTTTAAGCCGCGCCAACTTCATGCCTCACTTAAGAGCAAGAAAGTAGATGTAAAAAAGTTATCGTAAAACAGTGGCAAAACTGCCGAAGATAACCTTTAACATTTTTCTTTATTGGTAAAACAAGTTAGATAAAAGGAAAACTTAAATAAACTACAGTTCACTTCCGTAGTTAGCCTAAAAGAGACGTGAATAGTCAAAATGCCTAGAGAATTTCAGCACATAATAAGGTTTGCCGGAACCGACATTCAAGGAACTCAGCCGGTAACATACGCTTTGACAAACGTTAAGGGTATAGGAATGCAATTGGCAAATGCGATTGTAGAGAAATCCGGGATCAACCCAGAAGCACGTATGGGTTTCCTTTCTAGCACTGATGTGGAAAAAATTGAAGACATCATCAAAAATCCAACCCAGTATGGCATACCCACTTGGCTTCTAAATCGGCGAAAAGATATGGAAACCGGAAAAGACCTTCATCTTTTAGGTTCTGACCTAGTTTTTCAAACAAAAACTGACATTGATCAAATGAAGGCTATACGCTCATGGAAAGGCTTCCGTCACAGTTACGGACTGAAAGTCAGGGGGCAAAGAACCAAAACAACGGGCAGACAAGGAAAAGCCATGGGCGTAAAGAAAAAGCAGGTGCAGCGGGGAGGCAAATAGTAGATGGGAGATCCGAAAAGGCAAAGAAAGAAGTTTGATACGCCCCGTTTCCCTTGGCAAATGGATATGCTTAACGCGGAGCTTAAACTCCTTGGTCAATATGGTTTAAGAAATAAGCGAGAAATATGGCGTCACAAAACTTTGCTTTCAAAGTACCGTGGCATCGGACGTTCACTTTTGGGTATGTCAGCTGAAGAACGAAGCAAACAGGAAAAGCAGCTGATGGACCGCCTTCACAGGATAGGAATTCTGCCTGAAGAAGCTGAACTAGACGACGTTTTGGACATGTCCCTTGAAGACATACTGGAACGAAGGCTTCAAACCCTTGTTTTCCAGAGAGGCTTCGCTCAGTCCATGCAGCAAGCTCGTCAACTCATCGCCCATGGGCACATTTCCATTGATGGACGAAAAGTGTCTTCTCCAAGCTACTTGGTACTCAAGGATGAGGAAGAAAAAATGGCTTATAGTCCAAAAAGTCCCCTCACAGACCCTGAGCATCCAGTAACAAAGGCTGCGAGCATTCCAACTGCACACATAACAGAGAACAGGGAGGAAGAACGTCGTGAGTAAAAAGGCTGACAGATGGGCAGTTGTCCACGTTTTCAGTTCCTATAACAACACAATTATCCATTTCACAGATATTTCAGGCGCAGAAACCATTGCACGGTCTTCAGGAGGCATGCACGTTAAATCAGATCGTCTAGAATCGTCTGCATACGCCACCATGAGAGCTGCAGCTCACGCTGCAACCATCGCCAAAGACAAGGGAATAACAGCCATCCACATCAAAGTTCGTGCTCCCGGAGGCTCAGGTGCAAGAACGCCTGGAGCAGGAGCCCAAGCTGCCATACGCGCTTTGGCAAGAGCTGGATTCCGTGTAGGTCGCATTGAAGAAGTTACTCCAATCCCCCATGACGGAACCCGCAGAAAAGGCGGACGTAGAGGAAGAAGAGTTTAAGATTTTAATAGTTACAGAATTTGTAAGAAAGAGGGCAAGCAGCATAAATATGATGTTTGCATCCTCTCATAAACCAAAATATTGAAATAATGGCTTATTCTCTCTTTGAAAAGCACGAGCTTTAAACGCACTGTTACAAAGGGTTAATTGAGGCTTAAATGTGGTAGAGATTCAAATCCTAGATAAAACCGATGAATTTATGCGATTCATTGTTAGAGGAGTCAATGTACCTTTTGTAAACGCGTTACGGCGAATTATGCTTACTGAAGTTCCCGCAATGGCGATAGACGAGATTGTTATTCTCGAAAACTCTTCAATTCTTAACGATGAAATCCTCGCCCACAGAATGGGATTCATTCCCATCAAAACTGACTTAGACTCTTACGTCCTTCCTGAAGAATGCAAATGCGAAAGCGAACTTGGATGCAATCTTTGTCGAGCAAATCTGACACTGGATTTCGAAGCCACTGACAAATCAATGACCGTGTATTCAGGAGAATTGAAGCCAGAAAATCCTGACATCACACCGGTCAGCGACAAGATTCCAATAGTTAAATTGGCTCCTGAACAGCGAGTAAACCTAGAAGCCTATGCTCGACTGGGAAAAGGAATGAAACATGCAAAATGGCAGCCAGTATCCATGTGCACTTACGTGTATCTGCCAGAAGTCAAGATTGACAATAAAGGCTGTGATGCATGTGGCAAATGTGTCCAAGTTTGTCCTGAAGAGGTTTTCGTGAAGACTGATTCAGGAATAAAGACTCAGAACGAGCTTGAGTGCACTCTCTGTATGGATTGTGTGGATGCTTGTCCCAAAGAGCCGAAGCCAGTGGAAATAACTTGGGACGAAACAGCGTTCATCTTCAAAATCGAGTCCACTGGAGCACTACCAGTAGAACGAATCGTTGCTGAGGCTGCAAAAATTCTTGACAAGAAAATCGATGACTTTTCCGATCAACTGAAAAAGGTTATGAAGAAGTGAAGAAAGTAAAGGCAACAAATCCGGAGCTTATTATGCTCATTCGAGATTTAAAGAAAAAATCGCAAGAAAGCCAAACCAATTTGTGGCTCAGCTTAGCAGAAAATTTGTCAACTTCTAAAAGAAGCCGCATAGCAGTAAATGTGAGCCGGTTGAACCGCTACACAAAAGATGGAGAAACCATTGCTGTACCCGGCAAAGTTCTGGGTGCAGGGAATGCAGGCCATCCAATGACCGTAGCAGCCTTCGCTTTTTCTGATGTGGCGCAAGCAAAGATTCTGAAGGCTAAGGGAAAATGTTTGTCCATCAAAGAGTTGATGGAAAAGAACCCAGATGGAAAAAATGTGAAACTCATGGGGTAAATTGTGATGTCTTCTGAAAACTCCATAATTATTGATGCAAAAGGGCTTATTCTTGGACGAATGTCAAGCAGCGTAGCTAAATGTCTTCTCCAAGGCGAATCTATAGTAATCGTGAATGCTGAACAAGCAGCCATTTCAGGCAAACGACTTCAAATAGTCAAGGAAGCAAAAACCTTCCTTGAGGTGGGTCACCCAAGAAAGGGGCCGTATCATCCTCGAAGACCTGACATGATTGTTCGCAGAACCATCCGCGGTATGCTTCCGTACAGGAAAGCAAAGGGTCGGGATGCACTGAAGCGGCTTAGGGTTTACTTAGGTGCTCCCCAGGAATTTGAGGGAAAAGAAACAAAAACAATCCTTGAAGCACGGGCAGAGAAATTAGCTTCACCTTATATAACAGTTGGAGACTTGGCTAAAGAAATTGGATGGAGCCCAGAGGTTGAGTAGCATGTCTAAATCAAAGAAAGTTATGGTATTAAGTGGCAAACGAAAAACTGCATCAGCTCGAGCTACAGTAAAAGTTGGAAATGGAAAATTCAGAATAAATAATGTGCCCTTAGAGATTTTTGAGCCTAAACTTGCACGCGACAAAATGTTGGAACCACTGCTGCTGGTAGATGACAAAGTTGTGGAACAAGTTGACATCAACGTTAAGGTGTCTGGAGGAGGCTACATGGGACAAGCTGAAGCAGCCCGTATGGCTATCGCTAAGGGTCTACTGAAGTGGACAAAGAGCACTCGACTTCGAACTGCCCTCCGAGACTACGACCGAACAATGATTGCGGGCGACCCCAGAAGAAGTGAACCAAAAAAGTTTGGTGGTCCTGGTGCTAGGGCTAGGGACCAGAAAAGCTACAGGTGAGCACTCAAAAGAGCGAGTTTGTAGCTGTTAAACGTGTTAAGAATTCACCAAAATGTATAAGTAGGAATTAAATGCTCGAAACAACCTAATGTCATGATTATGTGTAGGAGGTCGAATTGAAATCATCATCCCAGTTCGATGTTTCACGTGCGGCAAGCTGATAGCCGACAAATGGGAAGACTTCACCAGCCGAGTCAAAGCTGGAGAAGACCCAAAAAAGGTTCTGGACAGCCTAGGCTTAACAAGATACTGTTGCCGCCGAATGATTCTTTCTCATATAGAAATTTCCGACAGTATCCTCAGGTTTTACGAAGAAAAAGGCAAATTAAACAACAATCAATCATTCTAGTGGGAGAACAGGCATGTCATCCATAATCGAAGATGTTATGTCACGTAAAATTTTCAACAGCCGAGGTCAAGAAACTATTGAAGTTGACATCATAACCGTTGACGGATTCGGAAGAGCCGGAGCCCCAGCAGGAGCCAGTAAAGGCAAAGCTGAAGTGGTTTCCTATCCTAAAGGCGGAGTGGATGTTGCCATAAAAAAGATGGAAGAACTGCTTGTCCCTGAGCTTATCGGCATGGACGCTAAAGAACAAGAGGACATTGATGCCCTGCTTCATGAAATCGATGAAACAGACAACTTCAGCAACCTCGGAGGAAACACCGCCTTCGCTATCTCCTTGGCAACTGCAGAAGCAGCCGCAACATCTTATGACACAATCCTCTTTCAGCAGTTGTCTGGATATCTCGCAGACGAGCTTCCGTTCCCTCTTGGAAACGTGCTGGGCGGAGGAAAACATGCCCTCGGAAAAACAACTGACATCCAAGAGTATCTAGTTATTCCCCTCAAGGCACAGAGCTTCGCGGAGGCGGCGAAAGCCAACATTATGGTTCATGAGACGATTGGTGCTCTTCTTAGGAAGGCTGAGCCAAACTTTGCTGGTGGAACCGGAGACGAGGGAGCGTGGGCGCCCAACATCAAAAACGAAGATGCCCTGAAAATTGTTGCCAAAGCATGCGAAGATGTTTCAGATGAGCTAAGCATCGAATGCAGAGCCTGCCTTGATGTTGCTGCTTCCAGTTTTTATGACTCGAAAAAGGAACTTTATGTTTATTCGATGGAAGGAAAGAAGCGGGATGCTGGAGAGCAGCTGGAGTTCATGCTGCATCTTATTGAAACGTATAATCTTGCTTATGTTGAAGATCCCTTTGATGAGGACGACTACGAAAGTTTTGCGGAACTCACCAAAAAGGTTGATAATTGTCTAATTTGTGGCGACGACCTGTTTGTTTCAAACCCTGAAAGACTGGCTAAGGCTATTGAAATGTGTGCAGGAAACTCCCTTATCATAAAAACGAATCAGGTGGGCACCCTCACAGATGCTTGGAACACTACACGACTGGCGAAACGTGCTGGTTACGTTCCAGTTATGTCCCATCGTTCTGGAGAAACAAATGATACACATATAGCTCACTTAGCCGTTGGATTCTCTTGTCCAGTTATTAAAGCTGGAGTGTTACATGGAGAGCGCGTTGCAAAAACCAATGAGCTGCTCCGCATAGAAGAAACTCTTGGAAATAGAGCTAAAATGGCAATTATCTGATTGGAGGAAAAAAGTTTGTCAGAAAATGAAGAAAACATGGAAGAATTCAGCGAAGAAGAACTTCTGCTACCCCAAGATACATTGTTGTCCGCTGGGGTTCATATAGGAACCAGAATGAGAACAAAAGACATGGAACAGTTCATTTACCGTGTCAGAGCCGACGGCCTGTTCGTTTTGGATGTTAAAAAAACAGATGAACGGATACGAGTGGCTGCCAAGTTTCTAGCCCGATTTGAGCCCTCAAAGATTGCGGCTGTTGCTGGACGACTGTATGCTCAGTCTCCTGTAGAGAAATTCTGTGAAGTGGTTAAAGCAACCCCAATTGTTGGAAGATTCATTCCTGGAATGCTTTCAAATCCTCTTTACCCAGATCGTCTTGAGCCTAGCGTCTTAATTGTGTCTGATCCTAAGGCTGATGTGCAGGCAGTGAAGGAAGCGGCTAGCATAGGAGTTCCTGTGATAGCCCTTTGCAGCACTGACAACGATTTCTCCTTTGTAGATTTCATCATACCTACCAACAACAAAGGCAGACGAGCGTTGGCTGTTATCTACTGGCTGCTGGCTAGACAGATACTCCGTGAAAGAGGCGAAATTCCAGCAGACGGTGACCCAAGTCAAACCATCGAAGACTTCGAAATTAAATTGACTAGGGAAAGAAGGGAAGAAGAAGAGGATTGAAAGTAAGGTCTCCAGCAGTTGCAGGTTCATGGTACGCTGGTACCTCTAACCGCCTACGAGATCAGCTAGAAGAACTTTTCATGCACAGGCTTGGACCCGGAAGCCTTCCCATAGTAAATGAAGATGGTTCCAGAGATATTGTTGGGCTTGTTGTTCCCCATGCAGGATACTTGGCTTCAGGTCCTATAGCCGCCCATGCCTATCACCATCTTGCAGAGGATGGAAAACCTGACGTAATAGTGATTTTTGGTCCAAACCACACCGGGCATGGAAGCGCCCTTTCTATTATGAATGAGGGAGCTTGGCGTACTCCTTTAGGTGATGTAAAGATTGATACCGAAACAGCTAACCAGATTGTAAGCTTCTCCAGCATCATTGACGTCGATGACTTGGCGCATATTTATGAGCATTCTATTGAGCTTCAGCTTCCTTTCCTTCAGTACCTTTACGGTTCTGAGTTCAAGTTTGTTCCCATCTGTTTTGGGATGCAGGATTTAATGTCCAGTCGCGAAGTGGGAACAGCAGTTGCACGGGCATTGAAGGGAAAGAATGGACTGGTTATTGCATCTTCTGATTTGACTCATTATGAGCCTCAGGAGAGAGCTGAGAAGCAGGATATGTTGGCTGTGGATGCGGCTCTTCAGATGGATGAGGAACTGTACTACCGTGCTGTAGAGTCTTATGATATTTCTACTTGTGGTTTTGGTCCAGTCATGTCTGCTATTGTAGCATCAAAGGAGTTGGGTGCCAAAAAGGCGGATTTGTTGTGTTACAAAACTAGTGGTGACGTTTTGGGTGATCGTTCGGCGGTGGTTGGCTACACATCTATAGCATTCATGAAATAACCTAATCTTAAAATATATGTTCAGCAAAAAGAAAAGTTTATGTGTAATTGTACAATATTATTGAGATTAATTGAATGGATGTGAATGAGTATGGCAGCGTCAATCACAAATAAAAACAAATCAGAACTAGAAACAAAAGATGAACTAACCTTCAAAGAACTCGTCAATATCTGGTTCTTCCCCAGAATCTAAGACAATAACCAAAAACAGCAGCAGAAAACCTGCACACTGACGTCCTTCCTTTCCTCATTGTCTTTTCACAATTAATTATTATCCATAAAACCTCGAATTTGTAAATGTTGGTTAACCTAAAACTATTTTATTGTACTCTCTTCCATTGTCTTGTGGGTATACACCAATGGGAAGAGGTTCTGGTTTCGGAAAAACAATCTTATTCGGTGAACACTTCGTTGTTCACGGCGTCCCCGGAATTGCCTCAGCAGTCGATTCAGCAGCTGATGCAACAGTAAAAAAAGCTCAAAAAGGCATCAACGTCACAGACGAAAGAAGCGGCGCAACAGGGTACGCAGAAAAAAAGAAGCTGCAGCAACTAGAATCAATCGAAAGAATGCTGACAACAATGGGCATGAACCCAAAAGATGTCGCATTAGACATTTGGTTAGGCGGAAACCTCCCGGGATTCAGTGGGCTTGGAGCGTCTGCAGCAAGTAGCGTGGCGATTGCCAGAGCTATAGCCGCAGAATTCAACTTAGATTTGTCGGATGAAAGAATCAATGACATTGCCTATGAAGCGGAGAAAGCATATGCGGGAAATCCTTCGGGCATTGACAACACTGCGGCAACCTTCGGCGGTTTAATCTGGTTCAAGAAGAATTTGGCAGGAGGCTCAAACATGATTGAGCAGCTTAGCATACGGGAGCCAGTGGAGATTGTTATTTGCAACACTGGTATAGTCGCCAACACTAAGGCGATGGTTGCTGGAGTTGCAGAACGAAAGAAACAAAACCCCACCAAGTATGATGCAATCTTCGGTCAGGCAGAGGAGTTGGCGCACAAGGGACGACATGCGATGAAAGAGTTTGACCTCCGGCAGGTTGGTAAATTAATGGACGAGAACCATTATTTGTTGCAGGAAATCGAGGTTTCCTGTAAAGAACTGGATTACTTGGTTGACTTAGCTAGAGAGATGGGCGCTTTTGGAGCTAAAATGACTGGGGGAGGTGGCGGAGGCTGCATGCTATCTTTGACTCCTGGAAAGGAGCTGCAGGAAGCTGTTGCGGAAGCCATGGAGAATGAAGGCTTTAAAGTGTTAAAAACGAAAATGGGAATCAGGAAAGTGTGAGGGAACGGTTTTGGGTTTTAGAACATTTATAAAACAACTTGAACAGGAAGGAAAGCTAACAAGAATAACGAAAGAGGTTTCAACAGACCTTGAAATGGCTGGAATAATTGATGCCCTCGGTGAAAAGCCCTGCTACTTCGAGAATGTGAAAGAATCCAGTCTGCCCGTTGTTGCAGGTTTAGTGTCCTCCAAAGCAATGGTTGCCAAAGCCCTGAACATGGATGTGCAGCAGATTTTGCCCAAGATGTCACGGGCTATAGGAAACCCTGAAGCTCCAGGAGTTGTTGAAACTGGAGAATGCCAAGAAGTCGTAGAAAAAAATGTTGACTTAACACAGTTGCCCATAATGAGATACACTGAACAGGACGGCGGAAAATACATTCCATCCGCTATATCCATAATCATCGACCCTGAATTAGGCAGAAACACATGCTTCCATAGGCTGATGCTGATTGGCAAAAACAAGTTTGTGGCACGGCTCGTAGAAAACAGGGGAACCGACACTGCCCTCAAAAAGGCAGGAGGCGAACTTGACATAGCAATGTGCATCGGCAACTCCACTGCAGTTCTTCTCGCTGCCTCCACATCATTGCCAATGGGTGTTGACGAGTTGGGAATGGCAAATGTTCTAGAAAAGACTGAGTTAGTGAAATGCAAAACCATTGACGTTGAGGTTCCAAAAGACTGCGAAATTGTTCTGGAGGGACGGATAACCAAAGAGCAGGTGTCTGAGGGGCCTTTCCTTGATCTTACGGGGATTGTTGACAGGGTTAGGCAGCAGCCAGTGATAGAAATTAAGTGCATCACCCACAGAAAAAACCCGATTTACCAGACTATACTCGCTGGAAGGAACGAGCACAAGATTTTGATGGGTATGCCTAAGGAGCCCACCATATTTAACGAAGTCAACAAGGTCTGTGACTGCAAAGACGTTTACATAACCACTGGAGGCTGCAGTTGGCTTCATGCCGTAGTGCAGATAACTAAGAAGAGTCCTGATGATGGAAAGAAGGCAATTCAGGCAGCTTTTGAGGGTCATAAGTCCTTGAAGCATTGTGTTGTCGTGGATGATGACATCGACATCTATAACAGCGACGATGTTGAGTGGGCGATTGCTACAAGATTTCAGGCAGACAAAGCTGCTGTGATTATGCCTAACATGCCTGGGTCTTCTCTTGATCCGTCTGGAGATTTAACTGAAGGAAAGAAAGCTCGAACCTGTAAGATGGGTTTAGACGCAACGATTCCTGAGAGTGGAACGGGTAAAGGATTTAAAAAGGTAAATTACCGAAAAGTTGACTTAAACAAGTTCCTGTGATCCTATGTACTTGACAAAAAATGAAAAAAAGATGCTGGATGGCGAAGAGGGCTATGCAGTAAAAAAGTCTATGGAGATATTGGTTGCCCTTGGAAACATTTACGGCGCTGACCGACTGGTAGAAATCGGGTCAGTTCAGGTTGCGGGTGTGTCATATCATAACCTCGGAGATGCGGGACTAGAATTTTTGAATGAGTTGGCAAAAGATGGTAAAGTCAAAGTGCTGACCACCCTGAATCCTGCAGGAATGGATTTGGAAGACTGGAGAAACCTTGGAATTGACCCCGAGTTTGCTCGAAAACAGAATCTGGTTATTGAAGCCTTCAGCAAAATGGGCATACTCATTTCCTGCACTTGCACACCGTACCTGATTGGCAATCTGCCAAGATATGGAGAACACATTGCATGGTCAGAGTCTTCTGCAGTTACCTTCGCCAATTCGGTTATTGGAGCCAAAACAAATAGGGAAGGCGGTCCATCGGCTCTTGCGGCAGCCTTTGTGGGAAAAACGCCTTGTTATGGGCTTCATCTGGACGAGAACAGAGTGCCTGACACTCACGTGGAGGTTAAAGCAGACTTGAGTAAGTTTTCGGATTGGGGCGCCCTAGGCTACTGTATCGGAAAGACGGTGCAGAACAAGATTCCCTACATCACAGGCATAGATGTTGTGAGTTTGGATGAGTTGAAGTCTTTCTGTGCGTCTGTGGTGACTTTCGGCTCGAAGCCCCTCTTTTACATGAAGGACATAACTCCTACATCCGAGAAGCATCAACCTCCAAAAGAGAAGATAACAATAGAGGACAACGACATCAAAAAAGCGTACGAAGCCATCAACGATGACACAGAAGATGTTGATTTCGTGTGTATCGGCTGTCCCCATGCATCCATCAAAGAGATAGCCAAAATCGCTGACCTCCTTAAAGGCAGGAAGATAGTGGCGGGCACTGAACTCTGGGTTGCAACATCAAGACCCATGAAGCAGCTTGCCGACAAAAGAGGCTACACTGAAGTGATTGAGAAGGCGGGAGGAAAGTTTGCCTGTGACACCTGCATGGCAGTGGCTCCCTTGAAGGGAAGATTCCGAACTGTTGCCACAACCTCCGCAAAGGGCTGCTACTACTCACGGCATAACCTGATGATGACCAAAATGGGGAGCCTAGAAGAGTGCATAGAAGCTGGAGTGACTGGAAAATGGAGGTAAAAGGAAGAATAATCTCAAAGGGCGTTGCAGAGGGCGAAGCATTAACGACCAATATGCCGATTTCTTTCTACGGTGGAGTAGACCCAGAAACCAGTGAGATAATAGAAAAAGGGCATGAACTACAAGGAAAACAAATCAAAGGCAAGATTCTGGTTTTCCCGAATGGCAAAGGCTCAACCGTTGGCTCCTACACGCTCTACAGGCTGAAGAAGGGTGGGGTGGCTCCAGCAGGAATCATAAACAGTGACTGCGAAACTGTGGTCGCTGTAGGCGCAATAATCTCTGAGATACCCTGTGTTGACGAAATTGATATCTCAAAAATTGAAACTGGAGACACTGTCAGAATAGAGAATGGTGTAGTGAAAATAGAGACGTAACCTGCTCAAGACCCAAGTAAGATAAAAACGAAAAGTGGTGCAAAAAGGTGGGCAATAAGCCAACTGTTCTAAAGTTAGGAGGCTCCGTGATAACAGACAAGGAGAAACCCTTGACTCCTGACTTGAAGGCAATTGAACGGCTGGCAGACGAAATTTCCCGAGCCAACGTTTCGTCCCTGATTCTGGTTCATGGTGGGGGCTCTTTTGGTCACCCCTTTGCAGAACGCTACAACCTAAGAGGCGGTTACGTTGAATCGTCACAGATTCTGGGTTTTTCGCAAACCCATCTGGCAATGACCCTCCTCAACAGTTGGGTTATGGAGGCTCTAATAACCCATAATATTCCCGCAGTAGAAGTTCATCCCTCCTCCTGTGCGGTAACGACGGCGGGTCGAATAACAACAATGGACCTTAAACCTTTGAAAAAGATGCTTAAGATGGGTTTTGTGCCTGTTCTGTACGGCGACCCTGTCCTCGACTCGAAGCAGGGCTTCGCCATATTGTCTGGAGACCAGATTGTTTCTTCTTTGGCAATAAAACTTGGTGCATGCCGTATCGTAATGGGTGCGGATGTTGATGGCTTATACACGTCTGATCCCAAAACTGACTCTTCGGCACAGCTGATTGAACACGTAACCTTGGAAGAATTGAAAAGCCTGAAACACAAGATTCAGGGGTCAAAGGCAACTGACGTGACAGGAGGCATGCTTGGGAAGATGGAGGAGGTAACTCTTGCCATTGAGGAGGGCATCGAGACAGTGGTTGTGAATGCCACAAAATCTGGAAGGGTCTACACGGCTCTTACAGGAAAAAAGGTGATTGGAACAGTATTATCGAAAGGGTGAAACAGTTGGATGATTTGATTGAAGAAAGAAAGGCTGACCACATAGAAGTATGTCTTAAAGAAGACGTTCAAGCCCGAAAAATCGCCACGGGATTCGAGGACGTTTCCCTTGTGCACAGGGCTCTGCCCGAAATTGAACGAGAAAAAATTGACCTTTCTACAACAGTTTTTGGCTACAACTTTTCTGCACCCCTATTCGTGGGAGCCATGACAGGAGGCACCGTAAAAGCCACAAAAATCAACGCTGCCATAGCCGAAGCAGTAGAGGAACTCCATCTTGGCATGGGCGTTGGAAGCCAACGAATCGCAATCGACAACCCAAAACTTGAACAAAGCTTCAGTGTAGTCAGGGAAAAGGCGCCAACAGCCTTCATCATAGCCAACCTTGGAGGACCACAACTCGTCACCAAATACGGCATAAAAGAAGCAAAAATCGCAATCGAGATGGTGCAAGCCAACGCTTTGGCAATCCACCTGAATCCCCTACAGGAGGCAGTGCAGTCAGAAGGCGATACAAACTACTCAAACCTGCTCCAAAAAATACGCAAAATTACCCAAGAGTTAGATGTTCCAGTCATTGTCAAGGAAACTGGGGCAGGAATAGCTGCAGAGGACGCAAAACTGCTTGAAGAGGCGGGTGTAGCCGGAATTGACGTGGCTGGAGCTGGAGGCACAAGCTGGGCAGCCGTGGAATACTTCAGGGCAAAGGCGCGCCAAGATGTTTTCAGTCAAGGACTAAGAGAAACTTTCTGGGATTGGGGAATACCAACCGCAGTAAGCCTTGTAGAAGCGAGGCAGTCAACTAATTTGCCTGTAATAGCTTCGGGTGGAATCCGTAGTGGCATCGACACAATAAAAGCTTTGGCTTTAGGCGCAAGCTTAGCCTCTGCCACTTTTCCGTTTCTGGAGCCTGCCACAAAAGGTTCGGAAGATGTTAAAAAGGTCCTCCAGTCATTGATTGGGGAAGTGAGAAATACCATGTTCCTTGTAGGCGCGGACTCGATTCAGAAGTTGCAGAATGTTCCGTTTGTGTTGACTGGAAAAACTGCCGAGTGGCTAAAAATGCGAGGCTTTAAGCCTAAAGATTGTGCGAGGAAAAAAATGTGAGGAGTGACCTCTCAACCAAGATAGCTAAATCTGCTGAAAAAGTGAACTGTTTCATCGAACAGGTTGTTGATTCTGAAAGTGAACCCAAGGTTCTCTACCGTGCATCCCGTCACATAATTGATGCCGGAGGAAAACGGCTGAGACCGTTTCTTGTGTTGAAAACCTGCAAAATGATGGGCGGAAGAGAAGAAGATGGGCTTCCAACAGCATCAGCTTTGGAGATGCTTCACACCTTCACTCTTCTTCACGATGACATAATGGACCAAGACGAAAAACGGCGGGGAGTCCCAAGTGTTCACACCAAATGGAGCATACCCGTTGCCATAGTTGCGGGAGACCTCCTCTTCGCCAAGGTCTACGAAGCAATCACCAAACATACAGACACAAAACATGTGAAGCCCAAGCGAATACTGCAGGTAATCCAAGAAATCAGCGAAGCAACCATCCTCCTCTGCGAAGGACAAACAAAGGACATGATGTTTGAAGACATGGAAACAGTCTCTGAAGCTGAATACTTCAAAATGATTGAAGGCAAAACCGCCGCGTTGTTTGAAACTTCTGCCCGATGCGGAGGACTGCTAGGAGGGGCAACAAAAAGTCAGGTTAAGCGTCTTGGAGAGTTTGGGCGTTACGCTGGCATCGCTTTTCAGGTAATCGACGATGTTTTGGCTTTGACTGCGGACGAGAAGGTTCTGAGGAAACCTGTCGGGAACGATATTCGTGAGGGAAAAAGAACCTTGATTGTTGTTCGTGCCCTCGAAAGGGCTTCAAAGATCCAGAGGCAGCAAATTCTTGGAACATTGGGAAACAACGATGCCTCCCGTGAGCAGATTCGGGAAACCATCAAGTTGATTGATTCTTTGGGAGCAATCAAATATGCCAAAAAGTTGGCTGAGAAATACATCAAGAAGGCCAAGAAGGCTTTGGCTAAGTTTCCTGATTCAGAAGATAAAGAAGACCTCATAAACCTAGCAGATCTAATTTTTGCTAGGCAACATTAAACCATAAATTAAGTGGCTTACCTTGAATCCGACGGAAGAAAAAGAAGCTAAGGAAATTATCAAAAAAATTGTTCTCCTGAACGCCCTACGTTACGGCGGAAAAGCTTCGCCAAAAGCTGTTTTCGGTAAACTCCTTGGCGAATATCACCAATTCAGGCAAAAAATCCAAGAAATCTCGCCAATAATCAACGAAGTTGTTCAAGAAATCAATGCTATATCTCTTGAGGAACAGAAAGTCATAGTTGAACGGGAATGGCCTGAGGAGTTAGTTGAAGAAAAAACAGAAGAAACAAAACAGCTTCCGCCGTTGCCAAACGCTAAAAAGTACAAGAAAGTTGTTACGAGGTTTTCTCCGAATCCAGACTTTGTTCTTCACTTGGGCTCGGCTAGGGCAATAATCCTCAGCTACGACTACGCCAAAAAGCATAATGGAAGCTTTCTTCTCCGCTTCGAAGATACAGACTCCAAAACCAAGAAGCCGAAACTGGAGTTCTATGATGCCGTCAGAGAAGACCTTAAGTGGCTTGGCTGCAGCTGGGATATGGAATTCATACAAAGCGACAGGCTCTCCACGTATTACGAGCATGCACAGGAACTAATCAAGTTGGGCGGTGCTTACGTTTGCACTTGTGAGAGGGAAGTTTTTCAGAAGAAATCAAGAGCCAAGCAATCCTGTCCCTGCCGACTATTGTCTGTTAATGAGAGTTTGATTCGCTGGAATCATATGTTGGATGGCGGTTACGGGGAAGGGGAGGCTGTGGTTCGAGTTAAAACTGATTTGAAGCATCCGAATCCTGCTCTTCGGGACTGGCCTGCATTGCGGATAATTGACCCTAAGAAGTATCCTCATCCTCGTGTTGGCAGCAAGTATCGTGTTTGGCCTCTTTACAATTTTTCTACGGGCGTTGACGATCATTTGATGGGCATAACTCATATCATAAGAGGCAAAGAGCATATAACTAATCAGGCTAGGCAAGAGTACATGTACACGCACTTCGGATGGGATTACCCTGAAACAATTCACTACGGCAGATTGAAGATAACTGGGGCATCCCTAAGCAAGTCAGAAATCGTGAAGGGCATGGACAGTGGACTATACAAAAGCTGGGATGACCCACGTTTAGCTACCCTTGCTGCCCTAAAACGGCGAGGCATAATGGCAGAAGCAATTCACAGCCTGATAATTGATGTTGGACCCAAACCTCAGGACGTGGTTTTAGCCTGGAAGAACTTGTATGCATATAACAGGAAGCTGATTGACCCCACTGCCAAACGTTACTTCTTTGTTTATGACCCAGTGAAGCTTGTTGTCATCGGTATTCCTCACGAGTTTGAGGCTGAGGTTCCTCTGCATCCTGACCATCCCAAAGTTGGTGTCCGCAAATTTGAGGTAAAGCCAGTTAATCGAGCGGCAGGCTTCCTGATTTCACGAGACGATTTGAAATTGATAGAAGACAAGGGGGTTGTTCGTTTAATGGATCTTTTCAACTTCAAAGTAGAAACTGTTGAAGCTGATGTGGTTCAAGCCACTTTTTTGGGTGAGTCCTATGAAGAGGCGAAGAAGCTTTGTGCTCCCCTGATTCACTGGATTCCCGTTGACACTGGTTTATCCTGCGAGGTTTTTATGCCTGACGCTTCTATAGTAAATGGTTTAGCAGAAGAATCCTGCAGAAAGTTGATGCCTGACGAGATTATCCAGTTTCAGCGTTTCGGATTCGTCAGAGTTGACGCCAATAATGGTAAGCTGGCCGCATATTTTGCCCACCGTTAACGTTGCTGCTTGTTTTCCGAAAAAACACTAGAATAAAAAAGGTGCAGTGTTAGAGTTCAGTTGAAGCTGTAGTTACAAACTCTGCCTTATTTTTTAGAAAAAATTGAATTAAAGGGGATGGTA
>JAFGGM010000048.1 GCA_016930555.1 Candidatus Bathyarchaeum sp. | reverse complement strand
TTTTGGAATATCGAAAAAGTTTGAATAACTGTATATACTTTAAGTACCAATTACGCGTATAATAATTTGGGGGATTAATGATGTCTGATGGCTCATGTTATCAAGATGCCGTGGACGCTCAAAATAGGGAAGATAGCACAAGGCGCTGTGAGATAGCAAAGATCATGAGTTCTGAACTTGTAACCATAACTCCTGAAAATACGTTGTATGAAGCTGCCAGAATAATGGGCGAAAAACGCATTGGAAGCTTGATAGTGATGAAGTATGATACTGCAGTTGGCATAATCACTGAAAGGGACCTGCTGCGGGTAGTTGTGGATCACGAGATTGATTTTGAGAAGGATTGGTTGGCTGGGGGTGTGAGTATTAAAGAAGAACAAGTCGAGGCAACCATGACATACCCCCTTATCACCATATCCATAAAAGCCAGCATAAAAGACGCAGCCCAAAGGATGATCGAGAACCGAATTCGTCGGCTTCCAGTCCGTGAACACGGAAAAGTAGTGGGCATCATAACCGCCGCAGATCTCATTCGCTGTCTCCCCGAATCCTCAGAGAATATGCAGCCTTGGTTTGAAGTTGATTACTTCATGAGGAAACGGATCATAACAGCCGACGAGGAGACATCCGTTGAAGCCGTAGCAAAGATAATGGGCGAAGAAAGCATTGGTAGCGTCATCATCACCAGAAACGAAGAACCTCTGGGCATATTCACTGAAAGAGATCTTCTTACCAAATTCTTGGCCCAAGACAAATCATTGAAGATTGTCGTGGGTGAAGCCTGCTCATCACCCCTTATCACCGCGCCAGTAACCAGTACCATTCACGATGCCGCCGCCATCATGACATCAAAACACATCAAAAGATTGCCAATCATCAAAGACACCAGACTAGTAGGAATTCTTTCAGCACGGGACCTAGTAGAAGCATACGCCCGAGCCAAATAAGAAAAAACTCACGAACATATCTGCTAAGGTTTTTTGTTAGTTATTTTACTATTAAAACTGGACATGGAGCATGTAGTGTCACACCATGGCTTACGCTTCCAAGAAAAAGTTCTTTTAGTTTACTTAGTCCTCTTGCGCCAATGACAATTAAGTCGAAATTTCCTTCTCTAGCTATTTCAACAATCCCCTCAACAATATGTCCTTCTTTTAACAGAGTTTTAACAGTAACGCCTTCAGCATATGCCATCTTTTTTCCTTGTGCCAAAATTTTTTCACCCGCTTTACGAAGTTCCAGAACATAGGAATTAATCTGTGAAGGAGTTAGCTTAAACACTGTAATCGAATACATGTGAAGCAACACAATTTCGCCATCAAACCGTTTAGCTATTTGTATGGTCTTTTCTAAAGCTTGTAATGAATTTTCAGACCCATCTAAGGGAACCAAAATTTTCTCAAACAAAAATCTTTCCCATATATTGACATTTGGCAATTCAAAATATATGCCTTTTCACAAGACCTACTTCAAAAAGAGGACTTGTAAAAAAAACCTAATTAAGCCAATTCACTCAGGGAACAAGCAAAAATCATCTATTTCTCGTACTTCACGCTCTCAAACAATGTTTTTGTGATAAACTTTTAATTCTTCATTGGTATCTGTTTTGGTTGGCGGGTCTAGGCGGGGGGCTAGGGGTCCCCTGAACCGTAAACCCTCTATATGACGGGCTGAATGCCTTGGTGAGGCGTCAAAGAGCGCCGGGCATTCTCAGTCCTCTGACAGTGACTATCCGTCCCTTTAGGCTGGCGGGCGTGGAGCAGCTTCCGTAGGGAGGCTGTTAACCGCGTTTACCAGGCGAACCTGGTCAGGCCCGGGAGGGAGCAACCTAAGTTTGGACGTTCAGCGCTTAGGGGATTGCGGATATGAGTTCAGGGATTGGGAAAACTGACGTCAACTAGGCGACAAACCAAGGTGACCCGCTATTTCATATTAGATTGTTCAAAGCAGTATTTTTTTCAGAAAAAACCGTCGGGAACACTAAGGTGCAACATTTCTGCTTTGAAGGAAAAATTGTTTGTGGTCAGTGTAGTATGTTAAACGCTTTTAGCTTTAACCCCCTTAATGTATGCTGGGATGGGAAAGTGTCAAATGGGCAAATTTACGGTTGTTTCTGCTAAAATACCTAACGAAGTGTACAAGGAACTGACCCTGCGAATTCCCGAAGGCGAAAGAAGTTCTTTTATCAGAGAAGCTATACTAGAGAAACTGGAGAAAACCCCCAGACCAGACAAGATTCTAGAGATTGAACAAAAAGTTAAGCAGCTAACAAACGAAGTCAACAAAATAAAAGACGGATTAACCAAACTTGAAATTCTAACCTACAATGAAGGCAAAGTAAACCCACACACCTTCTGCATCGACGAAACAGACAATAAAATCGTGGACTATCTTCTTGATCACCGAGGAGCCACAACAACCGAACTTGCGGAGGCTCTGGAAACCAACCGCTGGCTTGTATTAAACAGGCTTAGGAAAATCGGAAAAACATCTAAAAAACAGCTTGGAAAAGCCATCATCGAATACTGTCCAGGAGAAAAAGCTGGAAAAAGAAAAGCTTGGTGGATAACAGAAGAACTCGCTGAATCATGACGCCTACCTTTGAATTTAACAAACCTAAATACACACTATTCCAAAGACACGGCAACAAAACTTAATTTATACAAAGGTGCTGGATGATTGGAATAATGGGCCCGTAGCCCAGACTGGATTAAGGCGCCGAGTCATCTCAAAGAGGTGACGCGCAAGCCTCCGAAGCCGGAGACCCGGGGTTCAAATCCCCGCGGGCCCGCCACTCCTCTTGTATTTTTCCTTTCAAACAGTGTCACTTGCTGATAGAATGGAAATAGTTGATGGTTTGAGAAATTATTTTGCTTTTATGTTTATTGCCTCAACTGAGCAAATCGATTTACATTTTAAACAAGCTGAACAATTGCTTGGGTTTGTGACAATAGGTTGGTCTTCAAACCATTCTAGAACACCAAAAGTGCATGATTCAACACATTTTTTACAGTTGATGCAACGTCGATAATCAATTTTTACTTCTATTACCACTTCGTTTCCCTTAAAGCATTTAAACCTGTGATTCTAGGTGTTGATCTTATGGTTAATTTACCTGTTGCTATTGGAGCTAATATCTTCATTTTGATTGAACTTGAATAAGTGAGACCAAATTACTAGTAAAAGTTTGGCTGCACAACTACTTTTTGCACAATGTGTTTTGAACAATTGGACAACAAAATGAATAAATGATAGTGTGCCCAATATCTTATGGGGACGGTAAATTGCCTGTAAAAGGATACGATTCAGTAAATCTGCCTTCAGGGTTATACAATAAGGTAAAAAACTTAGTTAAGAGTAGAACTGACCTAGGCTATAGAAGTGTAACAGAGTTTGTCGCAGAGGCTGTACGAAAGAGAACAGAAGAAATTGAAAGGTTACACACCATCAAATCAAAAATTGAAGAAGAACTCTTACCTTCCAAGTCCGATTAAGAGTTCTTTTTTGGTTATCTCAACATTTAACCATTCAATGTCTTTTTCTGCGATTTTGCTCCAGCATTTTCTACAGATTGGAACACGCTTGTTTTTGTAATAGATGTAAACTTGAATGTCTGAATTTTTGCATTTTCCATTCCAAGGATTCTTGCAGATTTCCGATGCTTTAGTTAATGTTGCCATGGCTAATCCATTTTTGTAATGTTTGGGCGGGCATTTAATCCCCTCGACGAAACGACATCCTGCTTAGGGGAGAGAGGAGTGAAAGTAAAAGGACGCATTGCCTAAAATTGTGCTCTAATGTTTTAGACAATTTTGTCTCTGGAAACCTTGCCCAAGTTAACTACCGAGTCTCGGGTGTTTTTTATGTCCTGGAGATAAACGAATTCGTCCACCCCGTGATAGTGGGTGTCGGCTCTTATGGGTCCATAACAAACTACAGGTATTCCATTCTTGGCAAAGAAGCTTCCATCGTTTCCCCCAAGCTCTGCTGCAAAAGGCAACCGTTGACCTGTCGTCTTCTGTATAGTCTCAGACACTGTTTGTACAAAAACCAAATCCGACGACGTACAGTAGCCATTCTGCTTGTTCAC
The DNA here is from genome assembly GCA_016930555.1 of Candidatus Bathyarchaeum sp. Lineage (GTDB taxonomy): Archaea > Thermoproteota > Bathyarchaeia > Bathyarchaeales > Bathyarchaeaceae > Bathyarchaeum. The sequence goes on along the minus strand of JAFGGM010000048.1, from coordinate 1,578 downwards.
AAGCTCCAAGAACGCCTCACAGCCTGTCTCATCTAAGGCATTCTTGAAGAAATCCATCAATTCTCCTTCAGCATTCTCAAGGGACTCTTCAGGCAACAGCCGACGGTCAAACCGAAACTCACATATGCCAGGTATCACGTTCTCTTTTTCGCCTGCCCTAATCATAGTAACTGAATATCTCCCCCAAACAAACTTTCTCGGAGACCCAACAGGTGCATGTAATGTTGACTCTTTTTTCTCAACAAGTTTCTCGTAATCCTCAAAACAATCAATCAGCTTCATAGCTTCTTCAATGGCGTTCTTAGCTTTGAAGGGATAACCAGCGTGCCCCTGTTTCCCCTTTACCGTGACTTTTCCCCAGATGATTCCGCTGGCACCCAAAAAGAGGCTTTCGGGTCCAGCATCAACAATCAGAGCTGCATCTCCTTTCAGTCCCCAATCACTCATTACATAGTCTACGCCATATCTTCCCCCAATCTCCTCATCTACCCCAGCAACAAGCTTGAGGTTAACATCCAACTTCTCATTACTTAACTGCCGAAGGGCACCCATGACCGCGACTATGCCTGCTTTGTTGTCTGCGGTGCCTCTTCCGTAAGCTTTTCCCTGCTCAACTGTGAGCTTGAAGGGAGGATACTTCCATCCAGTTCCAGGAGGGACAACATCGAAGTGGGATTCAAGAAGCACAGTTGTATCTGAGCCCGAATCAAGGGTTACGATAACATTTGGACGTGACAATCCATCATTGGCGCCCTTTTCTCCGTCAACTATCTCCGCTGTTAACGAATTTTTTTCTGCTTCCTCAACAATTACCGAAGCACATTCACTGTATCCCTTCTTTGGAACTGATTCAGTGTTTATCTCGACTAACCTTGAAAGAAGACTGAGCTCATAATCTAATGGCGCCAACTCACTCATCTCACGCTTCTAATCTGTTCTGCCCTAACTTAGCTTTTTTGACACCAAGCATCATGTCAAATGAAGAAAACAAAAGAAACGCAACAAACATGAGCTTTCTTTTATCTGACTCTAATTTTTCTTCCTGATCCAGAGAAACGTTCCTCTTTCATTCTCTCAGCCACAAATGCCGTCAGGTCCTCAAAATCTTCATTTTCTAGAGCCAATCGAGCCTTTGCTAGAATATCCAAACACACGTCCTTGAAAACCATATCTGTGCATCCAATCTTTGCATCGTCAATCAGATCTTTGCAAGCTGCAAGAACAACTTCACTCACTATCATTCACCATAATCCTGACTACGAAACAAGCACCATTATAATTTATGACCCCAAAATCATTATCAACAGTAAACATCCAGTGTCTACACACGCAACACAAGATACAGAACACCCAAAATTAGAACAAAAAAGCTACACACCCCCAAATTTTGAAGCTTTCAGAAAGGTTAATTAAGACGGTGGAAAACATGGTAGGATGCACTATCGTCACAGACACTCTCTGGACGACGTGTATGTCATAGCCGTGACCTTTGGCGGCTTCAACCCTGACGTTTAAGGCGTTCAACGCCCCTGTATGATGGGTCTGACCTCCGGTTGCGGCGACAAAGATGAGGACCTG
>JAFGGM010000008.1 GCA_016930555.1 Candidatus Bathyarchaeum sp. | reverse complement strand
CGGATACGTTATGTTGAAGAAAAGAAGATTATGCAGAAGTTTCTCCGCGAAATCGGTCAGGACACAGGTTTAGCCACATACGGTGAAGCTGACGTAAGGAAATACCTGAACAACGGAATCGTAGACACGCTTCTGCTCTCCGAAGACCTAGAAAACGTAAGGGTCACAGTGAAGTGCGGTTCTTGCGACTACATAAAAGAAGAAACCATGAAAATGCAAGAGGTTACAGATTTTGAACAGAAAACAAACGGTGCCGCATGCCCAAAATGTAGCGTTCCTACTCTCGCAATAGAGGAAACCAAAGAGCTTATCGACGAACTGGCAGAAACAGCCGAATTGGCAGGAACAACCGTAGAGGTTTTGTCTGGCGACACAGAAGAGGGACAGATGCTGAAAAAATCCTTTGGTGGAGTAGCCGCGATTCTTCGATACAAAGCTGCAGCTTAATATTCAGCATCAAAGTAGACGTCTGTGTATCCTTTGACTTCTCGTCCTTTTCCTTCTGGTTGAATGCACATTTGTTCGACTTTGAGGGTTCCCACAAGGTCCTCTTTTGCGTCGGCTAAGATAGCTGCTTTTTGTTTGTCTTCAGTGTATAAAGTTAGCTTCTGGATGGGTGAATTCAAGGGTTTCTGGTTCTCCGCTTTGTCTCTACGAATTTCTCCCATAATAGCAACAATCAAGTCACCTTTCTTTTCCGCCTTTTCATCAATTAGTTCCTCCTTTAGGGCAGGCCATAATGAAACGTGAATGCTTTCAAGGTTCTTGTCATCTGCATACATGATTTGATAGAGTTCTTCAGCGATGTGGGGCGAAATTGGGGCTAGAAGCTGAATTATTCGATAAATTGCAGTGTAAAGGGTGTACTGTGCAGCAGTTCGTTTTTCTTTGCCATAAATTTCAGGCTGGTAAAGCCGATGTTTTACGGCTTCGATGTAGTTGTCGCAGAAACTGTGCCACGTGAACTTCCTGATTTCGTCAGTGGCTACATTAAATTGGCAGCTGTCCATTGCCTCCGTTACCTTTTTGGTGACCTGCTCCATCTTGCTGATCAGCCAGCAGTCAATGAGTTCAAGTTTCTGTGGTTTCTTGTTCGGATTATAGTCATCTAGGTGCATTGCAGCAAATTTTGAGGCGTTCCACAGTTTGCGTAGGTATCTCCATGCGTATTCGACGTCTTCCCATCTAAAGGGAATGTCTGTGCCTGTGGCGCCTCCGCCTGTAGCCCATTGACGGGGAGCATCAGCCCCATACTTCTGGAATACGTCAGGGGTGGCTACGAAGTTGCCTAGACTTTTGCTCATTTTTTTGCCGTCGCTTCCAAGGACCATGCCGTTGATGAGTACGCTTTTGTAGGGTTTCTCGTCGAAGAGGGCAAGGTGACGAACCATTAAGTAGTATGCCCATGTTCGGATGATGTCATAGCCTGAAGGATGCACATCAGCAGGATACAGCTTCTGCCAATCTGGGTTGTCTGGCCACCCCGCATGAACCGCACAAGTTATTGATGAGTCGAACCATGTGTCCAGCACGTTTGTTTCAGGGATAAATTCTGTGCTCCCACATTTGGGGCAACTATCAATTTTTGGTGGGTCATTTTTGGGGTCTATGGGTACCCAGTCAGGTTTGGCTAAGATGATTTCTTGGCATTGTTTGCAGTACCACACTGGGATTGGGGTTGCGAAGATTCTTTGGCGGGAGATTACCCAGTCCCAATCTAGGCTGTTTGTCCAGTCAATCATCCGTTTTTTCATGTAATCTGGATACCAAGTAACATCTAGAGTGTTCTGTTTGACTTGCTCTGTGAAGATTCTGGTTTTCATGAACCATTGTTCATGTTCTAATATTTCGATTGGATGTTTGCATCTCCAGCAGCATCCAACTTCTTGCTGGAGAGGCTCAGTTTTTTCTAAAAGTCCCTCAGATTCTAGGTCTTTTACGATTGCTTTTCGTGCTTCTACTGCTGTCAAGCCTTCATATTTTCCTGTATTTTCGTTCATTCGTCCTTTATCGTCAATGAGAATGATGGGGGTGAGTTTAAGAGTTGACACGGCTTGCACGTCAGCCTTGTCGCCGTATGTGCAAATCATGAGTACGCCTGTGCCGAATTTGGGGTCTACCTCTTTTTCGGCGATGATTTTGACTTGGCGGCATGCTATGGGAACAGTGATGTATTTGCCGATGTATTTGCTGTATCGTTCATCTTCAGGGTTGACTGCTACGGTTACACAAGCCTGTAAGAGTTCAGGTCGGCTTGTAGCTATGGTTAGATGGTTGCCGTCCTCCAGCATGAATTTAATGTAGTGTAGTGTGCCTTGTTTCTGTTCATGTTCAACCTCTGCATCTGCAATTGCTGTTTCGCAGCTTGTGCACCAGCTTATTGGATGAGTTCCCTTGTAGATTAAGCCCTTCTTGTGAAGCAGAATGAAGCTTAGTTGCGTGTTTTTCCAGTAGCTGGGGTTCATGGTTTTGTATTCGGTTGTCCAGTCTACACTACAGCCAAGCCTGATGATAGCTTTTTTCATTATTGCTATGTATTTGTTGATAACCTGCTTGCACAACTTAATGAATTCCTTTGGAGGCACATCTGTTTTTTTGATTTTGTGTATTTCTTCGGTTTTGACTTCTGTGGGAAGTCCATGGCAGTCCCAGCCCTGTGGAAAGAGGACATTGTAGCCCTTCATACGTTTGTATCGGGCTAGGGCGTCCATGTATGTCCAGTTGAGGACGTTTCCCATGTGGAAATTGCCTGAAGGATATGGAGGAGGAGTGTCTATGGTGAATGTTGGGTGGCTGCTGTCTTTTTGGTCGAAAACGTAGATGCCCATATTTTCCCAGTTCTGCTGCCACTTCTCCTCGATGGCAAGTAAATTGAATTTTTTGGGGAACTTTTTCATCAGTCAGCCTCAACAAAATCTGTTTTACCGTAAAATTGACGGGGAACTAATTTAGCTTTCTGGTAAACTGTACATCATTTAGTATAACGTTCACTTCGGTTTTCTGAAATTCCAATCGTCTTCATCGTTTTTGATGAATGTCAAACTGTCGTTGATTAGGTTAATTCGCTCTTCTTTGGTGGCTCCAATTTTGGTCACGAATTGGTCGGAATTATCTGTAACGTAAATTTTGGCGTAAAAATTTCAGATAGCGTTGTGTAATCATTGACCTTTAGTAAAATAGTAGAGCTTTTAACGATTAAGCATTTTTTTTCTGTGTTATGTGCGTAAAGCGAAGACATGGCGGAATGTGTAAAATTGGATTTTGTTGTATCGGTTGTTGCTTGTTAGTCTGGCTAGTCTTTCCATTCTTTCGCG
>JAFGGM010000047.1 GCA_016930555.1 Candidatus Bathyarchaeum sp. | reverse complement strand
TGTCCATTCTTCCGCAGATGTCCACTTCCCATCAATAGTTGGAATCACTTGAGTAGGATGAGAAAATCTTTCATACCCAGGTTCAGCCGCAATAGAGGTTCCCACAGTCATCAGCAATAGACTGTAAAACATCAGTGCACAAAAAGTTGTTGAAATAATTTTTTTCACCATTAATAATCTCCACCCAAAGCGCTAATTCCCTCAGTATATAATACCACAAAATTGCTTACACTAGTTCAGTATATTAGAAATAGCTGGATGCATTTGCAACCAACCAGTTGGTTTTAGAGCTGAAGTAGACATTTTTGGGTTTGGACTAAAAATTAGTTAATAATTGAAAGATTCCATAGGTTAATTAGCATAGTTAGAAAAATTAGGTGAATACGATTTCTTTTTTGAATGACATGAAAAACCGAATGTTCCAACTTAATATGCTAATAAAAAGAATTGATGAGACACTGAAGCCAATTGGGGTGGTTGATAAACTCTAAAGATTAGTGTAGGAAAAAATTCACAGTTTCAGGGAGCGCTGAGTTTCAATATTACAAGATTTTCTATTTTTCTTCATTGCAAAGTTCTGTGCAACGTTTTTTGGCATAGGTCCAGGCTGAGAAAAAACATGTTTTATCGCCTGAAATGATAAAAGGGTCTTCTCCAAACCCCGTATATCCCTCATAGAGCTCCTTGAAGCTCATCCCTTTTTTATATCCTTTTTCAAGAAAGTCATCAACTATTTTCTTGCAGACAGCAACAGCATCTTCACAAGTTTTGAACTCCCCAAGCTTATATCGCTCACTTTCATCTAGAAAATGAAAATTGTCATCCACGTATACTTCATATTTTTTCGATTGTATCTTTTTCATCTCTGCAAAAAACCCCATAATTGATATTTTCATAATGAGAAGTTAAGGTTTAGGTTTAGAGTTGAATTGTATCTTCTAGTTTTTTTCTGCGCTTTTTGTAGATTATTATCACAATTACTGCTACAACTACACATAGAGTGGCAGCCAATAATAGTAGTATAATCCATGGTGGGAACTCGTGAGTAACAGGGTAGCCAGCAGATTCCCAAGCTGTTATTCCGCCCTGAACATTGAAGACTTTGGTGAAATTGTTGGAATCAAGGATGGTTGAGGCTTGAGCACTGCGTCCTCCGACTTTGCAGTACACGATTATTTCTGTGTCTTTGTATTGTAAAATTTCATCTATTCTTGATTCCAGTTCGGCTAGGGGTATTAGAACAGCGTTTTCTAAGTGTCCTGCATCATATTCGCTTTCAGTTCTAACGTCTAAAATTGTTAGATTAGGGTAAGTGCCATTGGTGATCATGTCATTTGCGGTAGCCACGTCGATGTCAGTATATTTGCCATAAACTAAATTTATTGAGGAAAAAACGATTGCACCTAAAAATAACATTGCCAGTAAAAAAACAGTTAAATTGCTGAAGGAATTTTGTTTCTGAAAAACCAAGAATTTCAGGCTTCCATTCTCCTTTTAATTTCTAATCAAACTCAATAAAAAATTTGGGTTCGGGGTAAAAATTTATTTGGAATAGCAGTTTCTGTAGTTGCCTTGCAGTCTTAGTATAAGCTAATATCCGTCATTTTTTAATTAGAGGGCATCCTATAGTGGAATACGTTTGAAGGTGCATGGTTTGCCTGTGAAACGACAGAAATGGAGCAGCGACTTTGGCGAATGGTTCCGAGACATCCTCATAAACGCGGAGATAATGGATTACCGTTACCCCATAAAAGGCTCTGGAGTCTGGATGCCCTATGGCTTCAAAATAAGAAAAAATGTTCTCCAAATAATTCGAGACCTATTAGATAATTCAGGGCACAGTGAAACTCTGTTTCCGTTATTGATTCCTGAAACGTCTCTAGCCCAAGAATCCGCTCATGTAAAAAGCTTCGAAGGAGAATGCTTCTGGGTAACCCACGGTGGCTACGATCCCCTAAAAGTCCGCTATGCATTGCGTCCCACAAGCGAAACCGTCATAGCCCCTATGCTCAAACTCTGGATACGCTCCCACGCTGATCTGCCCAAAAAACTGTATCAGGTTGTAAACGTTTTCCGCTACGAAACAAAGGCAACCCGCCCCATCATCAGAATGCGGGAGGTAGAGCCATTCAAGGAAGCCCACACCTGCCACACTTCAGCTGAAGAAGCTGAACAGCAGGTGAACGAGGCTATAAAACTTTACAAACAATTTTTTGATGATATTGGCATTCCCTATGTTGTTTCTCGGAGACCTGACTGGGATAAATTTGCTGGAGCCCTCTACACAATAGCCTTTGACCTGTTGTGTCCTGACGGGAGGGCACTTCAGATTGGAACGGTTCATAATCTGGGACAAAACTTTGCCAAAGCCTTCGGCATAACTTATGAAACAATGGATGGCAGTCAGGAGTATATCTGGACCACCAGCTATGGCATTTCTGGAAGAGGAATCGCCGCAGTTTTGATTGCCCACGGAGACGACAATGGCATTGTATTGCCCCCAAAGATTGCCCCCACACAAGTCGCCATCGTGCCAGTCCCATATAAAGGCAAAGAAGAAGAGGTAAACCAAGCCTGCGCCGACGTTGCTACCAAACTCAAAGAGGCGAATTACCGTGTGGAGTTGGACATGCGAGGGGACTTGACTCCCGGAAATAAGTTCTATTACTGGGAGCTCCGGGGTGTGCCCATCAGAATTGAGATTGGTCCCAGAGACTTAGCCAACGGTGTAGTGACGATTGTTAGGCGGGACAGCTTAAAGAAGCAGACATGGAAGATGGATGATGTAGTTTGTGCCGTAAAAAGATTTGCAGAAGAGATAACACGCGACCTTAGAACCAATGCTGCGGCATGGATGAAAGAAAGAGTTTACCGCGTGAACAGTTTAGGTGAAGCAAAAACTTTGCTGAAACGAAGGGCAGGAATCGTTGAGGTTGCATGGTGCGGCAAAGAGGATTGCGGTCACAGCCTAGAAGAGGCTGTTGAGGCTCGGCTGCTAGGATTTCCCGAAGACACTACAGAAAAGGTTGATGGAAAATGTCTTGTCTGCGGAGAATCAGCAAACAACATTGTAAGACTAGCCCAAGCATACTAGACTTCACGAAGCTGTTTAATACCAATTGGCACCAATAGGTAACAAAAAACCTTTGGAAATAGTCCAGCAGATAAGCTGCATTGCTGATTAGAGGGATTAAAACAGATTGCTGACGAAATTCAAACAAAGAGCCCAGTTGCAGTTGACTTCTGTAGCAGAATCACTTCATGACTTTGGCTTAACTCCCAATCATGTGAGCATCCTTGGAATAATCTTAGCGGTGCTGTCAGCAATCACATATTGGCAATGGAGACTTGATTCCTTTCTGTTGATTTTGGCGCCCCTTCTGATGCTTGCATCCGGACTTCTTGATGCTCTGGATGGGGCATTAGCCAGACAATATGGAGAAGCAACAAAATTTGGCGGATTCTTTGATTCCCTTCTTGACAGATATGCAGACTCGATTATCCTCTGCGGAATCATTCTTGGCGAATTAACTGAAGTATCCTGGGGTTTAGCTGCCCTCATAGGTTCCCTCCTAGTCAGTTACGCTCGGTCAAGAGCAGAAGCTGCAGGAGTAAAAATGGAGTCTGTAGGCTTGTTTGAACGAGCAGAACGAATAGTCCTACTTGCGTTAGTAAGCTTCATCAGTTATGTTTGGCTTGACGCCCTAGGCTGGGGAGTCCTTCTTCTTGCAGTTCTCACTAATCTGACTGTAATTCAGCGGGCAGTCTATTTCCACAAGGCGTCGCAATGAAGTGAAAAGAAAAAGTTTTCTGGTTTAGCGCCTGACGTTTCTTCTCGGAGGACCTTGTCTCCTCTCATTTTTTGAGCGTACCTTGACTACGCCACGGTGAACCGCACATGAAACACAGTAATATTTTGTTTCTGTACGGCTGGCGATGTATGTGCCTTGTTGACGAAGTTCTTTGTAGAGGAGTGAGTCTACTAGGGAAACTCTCCGTGATACTTTTTTAGCTTTGTCTCGGGGAACCTGCTGACCGCAACCTTGACATTGGACTAACGAGCCTTTGCCTTTGCTGCCTTTTGCTCTACCTCTGGACTTTCGTTTAACTGGCATCTCTTTTCCTCATATTCTAGTTAAATGGGGTTTATTAAGTATACAATGACAAATGTTTGGGTGTTTTTTATACACAGATTTTTGTCAGAGACACCTAAACCTCGAAGTTTAGTATTTTGATTCGCAGTTAATAAGACTGTCGTTTCACAAATTTTTGGCAATTATAAATGTACAATTTCAAGAAAGTTAATCACTTCAACTGTACTCTTGCAATGAATCCTTTTTTGGTGAATGTGCGCATGCCCAAGTAAATACTATGCCTTATTTTATTAAACTTCGCTGAGAGAGCCAGGCAACAATTTTGCTTTACCAAATCACTTTTTTGTGTGCGTTTCTGCAACTTTGTGTTTTGTTTTGTGTCTTTTTTCTTTTGTAACAATTCCCCAAATGACTACTAGACCACTTGTGACAAGGATAGCAATTCCAAAGTATTCTACGTAGGTAGAACAGGTGCTTGGAACCACTGTATGATAAATGGTGATGTCTCGATAAGCTGTTTCATTCCAGTTTCTAGTAATTGTGGCACTTACTTCTATTGGTGAAAGTTGTGCAGAAGTACTAGACTTGAAACTATTATCCCAAATAAAATACCAAATCCCATTATGTGGAATGAGACAATATTGGTTATAGTTTGCAGTATATGTGTCAAAAAGTTTTTCCTAGGGTTCTTCAGCTTCCCTGTCCAAATAGTTGGTTTCATCTAAAACCAAGAGACGAATGTCTCCATAATGTCCAGGACCTAATCCCCAACCTGAATAGTAGATGTGAAGCTGGTCCCAAATAGTCAGATTAATAGGTCTCACTGTTTCGCCATCACTGGGCACAATAAAAGTCTCAGATAGCACAACCGAAGACTGAGGAACATCATATTCTTCTTGTTCCTGAAAGGGAATTTGCCATAACGAAAAGACTAGGGCTAAAATTCCGATAATTAGAAAAACGATTCCAACAAAAACAAGTTCACGACTCAAGTTAATTTCCCTTTATTTTTCGTTTGATAATTATTGAAAACAGTGTGATAGTCAAAACGAGTGGCAGAATTGTCCATGATGGAAGCTCT
>JAFGGM010000001.1 GCA_016930555.1 Candidatus Bathyarchaeum sp. | reverse complement strand
CTTGGTGACGCCCTGCTGGGCGGATCCCAGTACAATAGCATTTACCGCAACATTCTCATTAACCATATCGTAGGAATCGAATGCGACGTCAGCTCAAACAACAGCATTCACGAAAATTACATCACAGACTCCAATGTCGGAATCAGCTTCAGCGGCTCATACCAGAATATAGTCTACAAAAATAACATAACAGACTGCGGGACTGCTGTTAGTATCCGTGGCAGCAACAACGCTTTCTATTCTAACAATTTTTTGGAAAACAGCAACCAAGTCTCCATACGACACACATATCTATTCTCATCTAACATAATAACAGAATATTCTACCAATAACACATTCAATCTAGAACCTCTTTCAGGTGGTAACTTCTGGAGCAATTATAATGGATCAGATAGTAACGGAGACGGAATAGGCGACACCCCCTACATCATAAACGATGATACCCAAGACAACCAACCGCTAATGGAACCTATCGAAATCCCTATGCTTGAAATACCGGCAACTATCCCAGAGTTTCCTTCATGGCTTATTCTGCCTTTATTCTTGATTGCTACTTTTGTTGGCATAATCGTCAGAAAGAGGCAGTCTAGTTCAGAAAGATTTTAGTTTCAACAGCCAGAGAATATGATCCAGCTGACGAGGAAGAAACATGAGTATAGAGGGATTCATTGATTACAAGCGCCGAGAATTCTGTAACGATATACCGTGCCCTGTGCAAGTTGAACTAAACAAGTTTCCTGAGGGTTCAGAGGATTATAAAAGAATCAGGGCAACATGTAAAACAGGTTGCAGGTACACGACGTACGAGTTTCATCATTGGCTTATAGAAAAAGGCTATTTAATTGTAAGACCAAAGGATGAGGGAGGAGAAATATGATGGATTGGGGAATACAGAACCGATTAAACAGGCTCATACAGAAAGACGGAAAAGCCCTCTTTCTGCCCATCGACCACGGATACTTCCAGGGTCCAACCACCAAACTGGAGAAACCGGGAGAAACAATAAAACCGCTTGTTTTATACGCAGACGCAATAATGATGACCCGAGGCGTCCTTAGATACTGTGTAGACCCAACAATCGAGAAGCCCATAATTTTGAGGGTTTCTGGCGGCAACAGTGTGGTAGGAGACGACCTGTCCAATGAAGAATGGATTACATCAATTAATGAGGTTCTTAGGCTTAATGCCAGCGCCGTGTCAATGTCAATTTATGTGGGCGGTAAATATGAGCATCAGACTTTGAAGAGTTTTTCGCAGCTCGTTAACCAATGTGAAGACTATGGAATACCTACCATGGCAGTAACAGCAGTAGGCAGAGAACTGGAAAAACGTACAGCCAGATACTTGGGACTGTGTTCCAGGATAGCAGCTGAGCTAGGCGCCAGAGTAGTCAAAACATACTACTGCGAAGAAGGCTTTGACAAGGTTGTTGAAGGTTGTCCAGTGCCTGTGGTGATTGCAGGTGGACCCAAAGTGGATACAGCCCTTGAAGTCTTCGAGTTCGTTTATGACGGACTTCAGTGTGGGGCTATTGGCGTGAACCTTGGCAGAAACATTTGGCAGCACCAGTATCCAGTCGCTATGATACGGGCTATACAAGGAATAATTCACGAGAACCTCACAGCCAAAGAAGCACAACAACTGTTTGAAGAAGTGAAAGCGGGAAAAGCCTAGCTTTATCCCGAATCCTTTTTGGTGAACAGATGCTCGTAGCAGTCTACTACAACAACCATGACGTAAGAGTAGAAGAATTTCCTAAACCCGAGATTAGCTCCGACGAGTTTCTGCTAAAGGTTATGGCAAGCGGCATATGCGGAACCGACGTGGTGGAATGGTATAGGCTACCAAAAGCGCCACGAGTCTTGGGGCATGAAGCAGTAGGAACAATAGAAGAAGTGGGCGAAAACGTAAGCAAATACAAGGTTGGAGACCGCGTCTTTGTCTCACATCATGTGCCCTGCAACCAATGCTGCTACTGCAAAAAAGACTCCCATACAGCCTGCGAAACACTTCACACAACCAACTATTATCCAGGCGGCTTCTCCCAGTACATTCGCGTGCCAAAAATTAATGTAGAAACTGGAGTCTACAAGCTGCCAGACACCATGTCATACGAAGAAGGCACATTCATTGAGCCCCTGGCATGTGCAGTCAGGGGACAAAGATTGGCAGACATCAGAAAGTGCGACACGATTCTGGTAATTGGAAGCGGAATGGCGGGAATACTCCATATACAATTGTCGAAAATGAAGGAAGTTAGGAAGATTTTTGCTGCTGACATAAACCCTGACCGTCTACAATTGGCTGAAAAGTTTGGGGCAGACCATGTGATAGACGCAAAGGAAGACCTGCCACAGCAACTGAAAAAACTCAATCAAGGCAGAGGAGCTGACAAGGTGATAGTGTGCACTGGCGCAACCCCCGCAGCCTTAACTGCCCTAGACTGCGTAGACAGGGGAGGAACAATCCTGTTTTTTGCTGTTCCAGACCCCACAGTCAAGATTCCGATACCCATAACAGAGTTCTGGAGAAACGAAACAACAATACGAACATCCTATGGCGCAGCACCCAGAGACCTAGAGGAAGCTCAGAAGATTATATCCCAAAAACAAGTCAACGTAAAGGACATGATAACCCACAGACTAGACATCCGAGAAGCAGCCGAAGGCTTCAGGCTAGTAGCAGAAGCAGGAAAATCCTTGAAAGTAATTCTGGAACCCAACCGAAACGGGTAGCCAATCTTGAAAAAAATTAAATAGTCTACAAGAAACCTTTTCATTGGGTGAAGGGTAACGCCGCGTTTTATCAAGAAGCTTGCACGAAAGGCTGGTCTTCCTCCCGGAACTCCAGTGTATGTAGGAAAAAAGAAGGATGAAAAAGTAAAGGTCACCTGCATCATATACACTTCAGAACATTTTGAGGAACAGAAAGTAAAATCGATTGACGACTGTTTTCCACTAAAAGACAAACCTGCTATTACGTGGATAAATGTGGATGGCGTTCACAAACTCGATAAAATAGAACAGATTGGAAAACAACTAAAAATTCATCCTCTTGCATTAGAAGACATTGTGCATACGGGTCAACGCCCAAAAATGGAAGACTTCGAAGATTACCTCTTTATTGTCCTAAACATGCTCCAATACGACGAGGAAATAAGTGAAATAAAAACTGAGCAGGTCAGCCTTATTCTCGGCTCAAACTATGTTGTCTCATTTCAAGAAGATGAAGGTGACGTTTTTGGGCTCATCAGGGAACGAATCAGAGCGGACCGTGGACGAACACGAAAGATGGGTGCAGACTATCTTGCGTACTCTCTTGTAGACGCTATTGTAGACCACTACTTCATGGTTCTGGAGAAGGTTGGAGAACAAATCGAGGACATAGAAGACGAGCTTGTCAAGAATCCCACTCCAGAAGTTCTTCATACTATCCACAGCTTGAAACGAGAACTGATTTATTTACGCAAATCCGTCTGGCCTCTAAGGGAAGTCATAAGCAGACTGGAAAGATGGGAATCACCCCTAATCGACAAGTCAATAGACATTTACTTAAGAGACGTCTACGACCACACAATACAGGTTATCGACGCACTGGAAACATTCCGAGACATGCTTTCTGGAATGCTGGATATTTATCTTTCAAGCGTCAGCAACAGAATGAACGAAGTCATGAAAGTGCTAACGATTATTGCAACCATCTTTATTCCATTAACTCTCATAGCAGGAATCTACGGAATGAACTTCAGGTACATGCCTGAGCTTGAGTCGCCGTGGGGTTACCCCATGGTTTATGTGATCATGCTTGCAGTTGGCTTAGAGATGCTGACTTACTTCAGAAGGAAACAATGGCTGTAGATGCATCTAACTAACTGTTGAGTGATTAAATGAAGGAAGGAAAAATCAGATTCAATACCGTCTTTGTTTCAGATAGGATTCCGAGCGACAGCAAACTTGGGGAACTGAAGAAATGGAGCAAAATATTTCAAGAAAGCGGTTTAACTCCTGAGGTTCAAGGAAACTTTACAGGTAACCTGAGTTTCAGATCAAAAGATGGTTTTGTGATAACCGCGTCTGGGCTGAAGGACAAAGAAGACTTGGAAGATATCTGCTTTGTCTACGTCAAAGCCTACGTTGAAAAATACAACACCTTTTTTGTTGAGGGGCAAACGAATCCCTCCTCAGAGTCGATAATGCATCACCTAATCTACAATGCATGCGGGGACGTGAACGCTGTTTTTCACGGACACAACGATGCTATTATAGCCCATGCTGAAGAACTGGGGTTGCCTATAACTGAGAAGGAGTATGCATCGGGCACAGTAGAGTTAGCGAAGGAGGTGGTCAAGGTTCCAGGAGACCACAAGCTGATTGTTTTGAGGAACCATGGTTTTGTTTCGTTGGGTAATACAATGAAGGAAGCTGGCGAATTGGCTTTGGCTACTTTGAATCAGAGCAAAAAAGCAAATGGGGCAACACCTAGCAGTTAGTTGCGGATACATTATCGTGTAGAAAGGATTTTTAACGGCAAAAACCGTTTAGGGAGTTATTATTGTGAGGTTCACCAGATGGTCAAGTATATTTTTGTAACAGGCGGTGTGCTTTCCTCTGTAGGTAAAGGAATTATCACTTCTTCTATAGGAAAAATGCTTCAGGTCAGAGGCTTCGATGTTACAGTCATAAAAGTTGATCCTTACGTCAACGTTGACGCTGGAACCATGAACCCCTACATTCATGGAGAAGTTTTTGTCACAGAAGACGGCGGCGAAACCGACCTTGACCTTGGCGGGTACGAAAGATTTCTTGATATTAACCTGCCAAAAGAAAACAATGTAACAACAGGACAAATATATCAAACAGTAATCGATCGCGAAAGACGAGGCGACTTTCTCGGCAGATGCGTCCAAATCATTCCCCACGTCACAAATGAGATAAAAAGGCGCATCACAAGCGTTGCAGATCAATCAAAAGCACAAGTAGTCCTAACTGAGCTGGGGGGAACAGTAGGCGACATAGAAGGATTACCGTTCTTAGAGGCAATCCGCCAGATGAGGCTAGAAGAAGGCTTTGACAACATATTTTACGTCCATCTTGCCCTGATTCCAATCTTGGATGTCACGGGTGAAATGAAAACCAAACCTCTCCAGCACAGTGTTAACGAGTTGAGGCGAATAGGTATCCAGCCAGATATCATTGTGGCAAGATGCAGAAAAATGATTGAAAAAGACATTCGCAATAAGGTGGCACTGTTTGGAACAATTCCGGAAGAAGCAGTCTTCTGCTCATATAATGTGCCATCCATCTACAAGGTGCCCCTAATCTTGGATGAACAGGGAATGGGAGATTACATTTGCAGAAGGTTGAGGCTAACACAAAAGAAGCCCCATTGGAGCGAATGGAAAAAGTTTGTAGATTCCTCTGAAAACCTTAAGCACGAAGTTGAGATAGCCCTTATCGGCAAATATGCAGGCTTAGTTGACAGCTATGCCAGCATGAATGAAGCCTTCAGACACGCTGGTGCAGCATGCCAGACAAATGTCATTATAAACTATATTGAGGCAGAGAACCTGGAAAACAACCCAGATGGAGTTAAGGTTCTTGAGGGAACGGATGGTATCTTTATTCCATATGGTTTTGGTCCACGGGGAACAGAAGGAAAAATTAGGGGCATACAGTTTGCCCGCGAAAATAATATTCCGTTTCTAGGTGTCTGTTACGGATTCCAGTTGGCGGTTGTCGAGTTTGCCCGACATGTTTGTGGATTAGATGCAGCAAACAGCACTGAAATTAATCCAGTAACACCTTATCCAGTGATTGATTTGATGCCTGAACAAAGGCACGTCAACAACAAAGGAGGCACTATGCGGTTAGGTGCCCACGAAGTTCGGGTTCATAAAAACACGACGGCTTACACCCTTTATGGCGTTGAAAGAATTTTTGAGCGTCACCGTCACCGATGGGAAGTCAATCTAGAGTACTGGGACATTCTGGGGAAGAATGGAATGGTTTTCTCAGGCAACAGTCCAGACGGAAGACGAAAGGAGATTCTTGAACTTCCTGAACGATTCTTTTTCTTTGCCTCCCAGTTCCATGGCGAATTCAAAAGCCGACCTACCAAACCAGAACCAGAATACTACGGCTTCATCAAAGCATGCATAGACAAAAAGCTTGGTAAAACAAAACCAGAATTCTGAAAGCCATCAAAAAGGTTCGAGTTGTGAAATCAAGTAAAAGATAATATGCAGAAACCGCTAATTGCTCGTATTTACGACGGATGCGGAATCTGATGGTTACTGAAAAGGGGTTTTCCTCTAAGAGAACAGTTCCTTTTCTGCTTCTAGGCATACTGATTTTTGGTGTCTACCTTTACTTCCTCGTCGGTATCAATGAACTTTTTGCCATACTCGGGAGAGTCGATCTATTCTATTACGCTATGGCAGTCGCAGTTCTCTTCCTGACTATATTTGTCAACTCTTTATCGTGGCAATATTTTCTGCGCCCACTCTCAGTCAAGGTTCCTCTGCGAAAAACGTTCTTGTTCACTTGGATAGGCACTTTTGTTGACCTTCTGATTCCTTCTGAGTCAATCAGCGGAGATGCCTCCAAAGTTTACCTTATGAGTAAGGAATCAGGCGAGAGCGCAGGAAAACTTGTGGCATCGGTTGTCAGTCAGAGGATACTGGCAATAATGATATCATTGAGCAGCCTGATTTTCAGTTCTGCTGTCTTGTACACCATTAACTACGAGCTCCCTGCCTCTGTCTTAAATCTGGTCTTATTGATTATTGTGGGCACTGTAGTTACCCTGTTTTTCATAATTATTTGTATACTGAAAGAAACGTTGACCCAGAAAGTAATCGATACTGTGATACGGTTCCTAGTGTTCATCACAAGGGGTCGCGGGAAGTCGGATAGTCTTAGAACAAAAGCTGCAAAAGCGCTAACTGCATTTCATTGTTCCATACAACTTTTGGTTAAGAATCCTAAACATCTGATTTTGCCTGTGGTTTTTGCCATAATTTCTTGGATCTTCAGCATATTCATATCCTACTTCGTTTTTGTTTCGCTTGGACAAGAGGTTGACTTCATTTTGATAACAATCGTTTACTCAGTCAGTGTAAATGTAGAATCTATTCCACTTGGGATACCAGCAGAAGTAGGTCTCGTGGAGATATTGATGACCAGTTTATACGGTCTGCTTGGAGTAGAAGCAGGTGTTGCCGCGGCAATAACAATTCTTATACGACTTCTCACGGTCTGGCTAAGAATTATTATAGGCTTCGTAGCCATCCAATGGATAGACCTCAGAGAACTGGCAAAAAACCTACGTGAAAACCTATTTTGAACACGTTTTTGCAGGCTTCTCAAGCGCCCTCCACAGATGGTCACTTATAGGTCTAACAAGCTCAATTTTTTTTCCAGATTCTGTAACCAGCTTTCTTCCAGAGGAAGGCTCTGTTACTTCACCTATCATGGAAGCTTGAATGCTGTTTCTTGACAAACTGCTGATTATTTCATCTACCCTCTCTTCTTCTGCCACAATAAGAAGCGAGCCAGAGCTTATGAGCTGAAGAGGATCAACCATGAAGTGGGCACAGATTTTGCGTGTCTCTTCAGGAACAATAATCTTTTTTTCGTAAACCTGTAAGCCAACGTTTGCGGCGTCAGCTAACTCATGCAAGCCCCCTGCCACTCCGCCCTCAGTAGGATCATGCATGGCTGAGACTCCTCCAGTGTTGAATGCTGTGATGGCATCTTCTACTACACTGATTTTTTTGAAAAAATTCTCTGCTCTGTCAACAAAACTTTCATCAAATACTTCCAGCAGTTCTGCGCGGCGGTCTGAAGCTAGTATGGCTGTTCCCTCTATTCCTGTCCCTTTTGTTAGCATAATTCGGTCTCCAATTTTTGCCCCGCCGGAACTCACATATTTTCCTTCCTCAGCAACACCTATGGCGCATCCAGTTACTATGGGATGGTCAATGCCTGGAGTGACTTCACAGTGTCCGCCTATTATGGCAATATTCAGTTGACGCGCAGCTTTATCCATCTGGGTGCAAATCTTCTTAATGAGTTCGCTTGTCGAATTTTTGGGCAACAGTATGATTGAGTTGAACCAGCTAGGCTGAACTCCGCGGGTCGCAACATCATTTGCGCTTACATGCACAGCTAACCATCCCAACCATTTTTCGGCGCCTGTAATCGGGTCGGAGGATACTGCTAAAAGTGTGTTTCCAGCTTGAACTATGGCTGCGTCTTCGCCTAAGGAGGGACAGAGAACAACATCGTCCCTTTTGGCGCCCAAATTTCTGAAAACTATTTTCTCTAAGATCTCGGTTGGTACCTTTCCAGGCAAGAAATTCATAACACAAACCACACATGGTATACGATAGAGGCGCCTAAAAAAGTGTTAACATCGAAGTTGATGTTTTTCTTTGACTGAAATGGGTTGTTGCGGTTT
>JAFGGM010000007.1 GCA_016930555.1 Candidatus Bathyarchaeum sp. | reverse complement strand
CCCTTCAAGTTCCTGCGGTCACGGAGCTTGATTGCTAGTTCGGATGTTTGCAGTTCATCCCAAATCTGTTTCAGGGATTTATTTTGGATATTTCCCAGTCGGATGCGGTCATTGAAGCTGCAGGGTATGACATCCCCGTTTTCTATTACACTCATGTATTTGCCTGCAAGAGAGCACTTGCCAAGGAAAAAATTGTTGAACCAGCGATTGAAGTCTGGCATGTTTCGCTCTTTTGCGATACGAACGAAGAAAGGACAGTATACGTTGACTTCAGGTTTTCCGTGATACTTCAGTCGCAGGTCATAGACTTCGTTCCAAATTTTCTCATACTGTTGAGGAGAAGGAGCTCGAGCAAGATGCTCTTTTGTTCGGTTGAAGGGAATGAAGCCGTGAATCACTACCCACCGGGCACCATACTCTTCAGCAAGCTTGATCACATGCTCCATGTCTTCGGAGTTGACGTTGTTTCGGGTTGCGTCAACGTTTGCTAGAGTTGCCACAAGGCAGTCCAGCAACCCAGCTTTGGAAGTTTTTTTCATTGCTGAAACAGCTTTTGCGTAGGCGCCTGTTCCTCGGATGGCGTCGTTGATTTCTTTGGCTCCATCAACACTCAGTGAAACGCGGACATTATATTTAACAAGGTTGTCTAAGATTTTATCGTCAATATAATAACCGTTGGTTATGAGGCTCACATTCAAACCGATACCTTTGGCGTAGCCAATTAATTCAGGAAGGTCTTTTCGCAAAAGTGTTTCTCCGCCACTTATTCCCAGATAGGTTGCCCCAAAATCGTAGATTTCATCTATAATGCGCATGGTTTCTTTGGTTCCGAGTGCGTCTGGAGCAGGGGAATTTGATGCGAAGCCACAGTGGATGCAACTGCTGGTGCATGCTTGTGTGCATCGCCATGGCAAAATAAATAAGGGTCCATTTTGTGTCAAAATTTTCACCACAAAGACTGTTCAAGAGTTTCTGAGCAAGTAAAACTGTATTTCTTAAGATTAACTTTGCGGTAATTATACGTATTCTCATAAAAAAAGATAAAACTAGAACAGAAGATAAGGTCACAAAGAATGGCATGTTGAAAACGTTTGTTTAAAGAGAGACAGCAACAATGTCAAGGGATTACCAAATTAAAGATAAATTCGCGTTTGTTATGGGGGGCGGCAAATTTGGAACAGAAGCTCTCAAGTATTTTAAGGCTAATGGCGCAAAAGTTTTGGTAGTTGATTTGAATCCTATATGCAGAGCAAGAATGGACGTTGACATTTCAACTGCCACAGTGGATATTAGAGATTCTCTTAAGAATGGACAAGCAGCGTTTCTTGTAGGCGATGCAGTAGAGCACTTGATGGATATTATAGAAGTTGATGTGCCAGATTGGGTGGTCACAGCCATCCCTAGTAACGCTGTTGCCAAAGTTGTGGCAACTTGGCTGTCTAAAGCTGGCTACAAGCTTGAACCATATCAAGATTGTATTGAGCAAGTCTTGAAGAATATACCCGAGAGTTTGGTTTCGTTTGTGAACAAAGAAAGTGCAGTGATAGTAGTTAGCTACATGCCTCCTCATATGCAGTGCATAGAGAATTGTATGCCTCCAAAAGATTTCTGTGCATCAACAAGCAGGCCCAAATTGACTACCATGGATAAGCTTCTGGATTTCAGCGTTTATGGTTTAACTGACCTGTCAGGAATTTTGAAGTCAGAACAGTTGACAGGAGGTTTAGGAGCCATAAGAGGAAATCAACTTTTTTCACTTCTTACAAAATTAGAAAAACATCAAAAAGAATCTTTTACGTTGGCCGTTGGGACAGCATGTGATTGTCACGGCATCATCAACATATTCAAAATAACAAAGAGTTAGGGTTCTTTTTTCTGAGAAGAGTCTCAGTTATTATTGTTTTCTAGGTGATCAAGAAATTCTAGGAGTCTGCAGTTGTTCTTTACGGTTACAGCGCCCTTGCTTTTGAGTTTCTCTAACGCTTTTGTGGCTTTGCCTTTGGTGAAGTCACGCTCTTCCATGGGTCCATCGTCTATAAGTACCACAGGGATTCCTTCTTCAAGAGCGATTTCTGCTGCTTCAAGGTTACGGAGGTTACCGTCACCGAATTGAGTTGGCGTTATCACAACAACTTTAGCTTTACGTATCATTACTAAGTTTGCTCTGTGAGATTCTTCGGTTATAGGAGAAAATGGAGCCTCATTTGTTGTTGGAATATTTAGCAGTTGAGCAGTATCCTGATCTGTATCTAACAAGTTAAGAACTCCAGCAGTCACGAAGTAGCCTTCATCCGTCAGAATCTTCATTAAGGGGCTACCAGTACCGCATCCGCTAATCAGATGTACCGAAAGGCTCTTCTGCCTCCAATTTAAGGGTCTGGAAAGGGGTATAACATGAAGGTAGCCTGTAATAGGATGCTTCTTAACGATAGTGTCCACACTGAAAACTTTTTTAACGTTATCGCTTGTGAGGGTATCTTCCGATTTTCCAACTGCAACAATTTTTCCATTTTTCAACAGAATTACAGAGTCACAATATCGGGCAGCTAAATTGAAGTCATGAAAAACCGCGACTAAAATTAGCTTCTTTGTTTCGCATAAATGTTTGATTAAATCCATTATTTCCAATTGGTTGCTTATATCCAAGTGTGTTGTCGGTTCGTCAAGTAAAAGAATTTCAGGTTCCTGAGTAAGGGCACGCGCTATTATCACACGTTGCCTTTCTCCACCACTAAGTTCAGTTACAGGTCTTTCTGCAAAATCCCAAGTGTGAGTAAGTTCCATAGCCTTTTTTGCTATTTCTAGGTCTCTTGTGCTTTCCATCTTAAATCGCGGCAAGTGAGGATTACGACCCATTAGAACAACTTCCAATGCAGTGAAATCAAATGTTACAGGCGTTTCCTGAGGGACCACTGCTAACTGTTTAGCAACATCCACACTTTTCATGACGTATATATCCTTGTCATTTACGAGTATCGCCCCTTTCTTTGGCTTGAGTACTCTACTGATGCTCTTGAGTAGCGTGGTTTTTCCCGAGCCGTTGGGACCAAGTATACCCAAGAATTCGCCACTATCAACTGAAAAATTTACGTCTTTTAGAACATTGATTGAACCGTAAGAACAACTAATGCCATCAATCGTTAAAACAACCAAGTTAGCATCACCTTAATCCCATGTAGCCTTTCTTTCTTCTACGAAGAAGATAAATAAAAAATGGTCCTCCGGCAACTGCTGTAATTACACCGACGGGTGCTTCACCTGAACCCATGGCTACTCGTGCAATTGCGTCACATATCATGAGAAAAGAGGAGCCTATAACAGCGGCTGTTGGTAGTAGAACCCGATGGTCAGGACCTACTACTACTCTTGTTAAATGAGGGATTATCAAACCAACGAACCCAATTAAGCCACTAATAGAAACAGCTGCTGCAGTAAGAAGAGCTCCACAGATAAGCAATATCCTTTTCACTCTTTCTATGTCTACCCCCAAGTGCTGGGCTTGATCTTCTCCCAAAGCAAGGATGTTCAAATCGCGTGAATACAAATAGGATATTATAATTCCGACAATTATGAAGGGCAAAATGGACCAGACCTTATTCCAGTTTTCAGTAGGAGCAAGACTCCCAATAAGCCAGAAGGTCAAACCATGAAGAAGTCGATCACTGGCTATTACTTGGAGGAAAGTGACTATTGCACTTTGAAAATAGGTTACTGCCACACCCGTGAGAAGCAGCATTGTTACTGGAACTCTGGCACCAGATCTGGATATGGTGTAAACCAGGAGTACAGTAGCCAATGAGCCAACAAAAGCAAGGATTTGTAGAGTATTTACTCCTAGAAGAGCAATTCCAACTCCCAGAACAATTACTAGAGCTGAACCTAATGATGCACCTGACATTGCACCTATAACGTAAGGGTCAGCCATTGGATTTCTGAAGATTCCCTGATATATTACACCTGCAGTCGCTAAGGCTGCACCAACCAGAGCACCGCAGATTACTCGAGGAAATCTAATTTGCATAATTATAACCTGAGCTGTTTCGCTGACATCTAAGGGCTCCAGTTGATTCCCTAATATTGGAATTTGTTTAGCTAATATTTTCAAGATGTCACTGAAAGGAATAGCAGTGAACCCCAAGTTGAGAGATGAAACAAGAATAATTAAAAATACAATTGTTGCTACGACAAAATATAATTTCCAGTGAGATACATGTCGTAGATGGTTTGATTTATTTTCTGATTTCATTGATTTTTCACAAATTATGATGGGTAAATAATAAAAAAGGGGGGGCTATTTTAGAGTTGCCCAAAGATTTCGGGATGAACCATCTTTGCGATAATTTCTAGTGCATCAATCAATCTTGGACCAGATCTAGAGATTATGTCAGCATTGATCTCATAGAGTGCGCCGTTCTGTACTGCGCTTATGGTGTCCCATCCAGGACGACTGGCTACAGTTTCTATAGTTTCGTAAAAGTTACCTACACCCATGTACATATCAGGGAAAAACATTACATCAGGATTCTTTTGTATGATTGCTTCAGAGCTTACAACAGGCCAGCTTGTGGCTGCGTCATGGAAGATATTTTCTCCGCCTGCCCAACTTATTAGTTCATCAATGAAGGTCGATGGACCAGCGCTCATGAGGGGGTCATTCCAAACCTCATGATATACTTTCGGTTTGGTTGCTGCAGCTGCTGCTTGGATTGTTACATGGTCGATTCTTGATCTAATATCGCTAACTAGGTCTCCTGCTTGAATGTCGTTTCCTGTTGCTCTTCCTATCAGGAGGATATCCTGAAGAACACCATCAATTGTTTTAGATTCTAACACCAAGACGTTATATCCAAGACTTTTTAGATTCTCAGCGGCATCCAGACTACCTGTGCTTGCAAGAACAAGATCAGGTTCCAACGCAACAATTGGTTCTACGGATGGACCGTAATAGTTTCCGATGCTTGTCATGTTACCCGCTTCTATCCATGCTGTAAAATTGTAAGGATAATTACAGAAGTCGGTTATGCCAACAACTTTTTCACCTGCTCCTACAGCAAAGAGCATTTCTGTATTGCTAGGTGCCAAAGAGACTATTCTCTCTGGTGGGGAAGTAAAAGTAACTACGTTGCCCATGCTGTCGACAAGCGTAACTGTCTGATATTCGGTGATTTGCTGTTGCTGTTCTTCAATGGTTTCTTGATATTCGCCGATTTGTTCTTGTATAGCATTAAGCTGTTCTTCAATAGAATTGACATCTATAGCATTTAAATTGTCTTCTAGGTCACTTATTGATCCTTTTAAATCGTTGATTTGTCCTTGAAAGGCAATGAAGCCGTATGCTCCAATAATTAACGAGACACCCGCTAAAATCGCAACAATATATGTGAAATTTTTGTTCATTTAACACACGTCCTTTTAGGATGGATTATCCATCCTAAACCTATATAAAAGTTACGAAAAAACGCTCAACAAATCAAAAGCAAAATTGAAAATCATATAATCGAAACATTAAGATAACTCATACCTTTAGCAGCCTTCCTTTCTATAGACTTGACCTTGAATGGTTTTGAGTAGAGGGGACACTCAAGGACAAGAGTGTGAAACTCGCCATTTTCACCTAAAGGATCGACACTTCCAATCTTTGGCAGAAACTCGTCGCTAGTCTCTTTACTAATAACAAAACCCAACCACTCCTCCCCTAGACATCCTAACTTTACACCTGTAATCAAGGCCTTAAACCCTAAACCGAAGATTTCATGAAAAAGCTCAGTTGTGTCTCTTCCATAAATTGGTTCAAGAAGCTTCAAACCTGTTTTACTGCAAATATCCTGGAGACCAACAAGATGCGCTTCAACATTGATGTCGCCCGCCACCAATGCATCAACTTCAAGACTCTTGAGAGCCTCAATAAAAGCGTCTGCTCTTTTAAAATCAACAATAGTCAAATGTTTTCCCATTGATTCAGCCAATAGCTTTAGTGCTTCAATGTTTTCTGAATGAGGAGAAGGCCAAGGAAGAGTTGGAAGCAACGTAATCAGATCATCAACTTTGATGCCTTGCTTTTCAGCGAGATGTAAAGCATAAAGAGAGTCTTTGCCACCTGAAAATAGAGCTACAGCCTTCATTAATCAGCCAGCCTTCAGATGCAGCAATTAATCCTGTCGAGCTACTTAAGAGCAACGGTGAATGAAATTTGCTAGCATCTCCAACGACTCCACAAGCCTAGGACATGGTCTGGAGATGCAGTCTCTGGGAACCTCATAGAGGCGGTTGTTTCTGATAGCAGTTATGTTTTCCCAACCTCTACGTTTCTTCACATCCTCAAAGCTCCCCCAAAAACGAGGAACACCAGGAATAACTGGAAACACGAGTATGTCAGGGTCACATCGAATAATTTCTTCGGGGCGGATAATAGGCCATTCTGAAACTGCTTCTCCGAAAATATTTGTTCCACCAGCCAAGTCGATTAGGTTGCCTATCCATGTTCTTGAACTCACACTAATGTAGGGATCGTTCCAAACTTCAAAGTAGACTTTGGGTTTATAAGAGGCTGCATTCGACTGTGTAACTACAATCTCTATTCGTTGTTTTAGATTATCCACAAGGTTAAGTGCTTCAGCATTATTGCCAGTTGCACTTCCCACCAACAAAATATCGTCTAGTACATCATTCATACTGTGGGGACCCAAAGTCAAAACATTCAAGCCCAAACTACTGAGTTGAGTGGCGACCTGTGTTGTTATTTCACATCTGCGGGTGCAGGTCATTTTGCACTCGTTTGTCTTTACAGTACATTTGGCTGTGGAAACCAGAACAAGGTCAGGTTTTAATGCTGCAATATTCTCAACTGAGGGATTCCAGTAACCGCCAACCTTTGCGATCTCTTCTGCTTCAATTTTTGCATTTAGTTCAGGAGGGTAGTTGCAGTAGTCTGTTACGCCAACAACTTTTGGTCCAGCCCCTATAGCAAACAAAATCTCTGTACTGCTGGGAGAAAGAGAAACTATCCTTTCAGGCTGAACCGTTAGATTCATCACGTCTCGATAATCATCTAACATCGTATAATGCATTTCCGCGACAGTGAGTTTCTAGAATTTATGATAAACAGTTACTTTAGAACCTTTTTCTTCACTTCCTGGAAACCCTGTTGGTCTATTTTACTGTCACGGATTTTGCCAAGTTTCTGGGCATATCTGGATCGCGTTTGCATTCGAGTGCCATGTAGTAGGCGAAGAGCTGCAGTGGAGTGACAAACGGAATTGGGGACAGGACTTCAGGCAATTCCGTGTCTATCTCTATGTAATCGTCAGCTAACTTTTTAATCTCCTTATCGCCCTTCTCGATGATTGCGATTATAGAAGCGCCGCGAGCCTTCATCTCCATGATGTTGCTGATTATGGCTTTACGTGTGCTATCATTTGGACAAATGAAAATTACAGGAAATCCTTGCTCGATTAGACTGATCGGGCCATGCTTGCTTTCTCCTGCAGGATATGCTAATGAAGGAATATAGGCGATTTCCATGAGCTTCAGTCTACCCTCAAGGGCTACAGCTGAGCTTAATCCACGGCCCAAAAAGAAGAAAGCTTGTTTACCCTTATACTTTTTCGCTAACTGTTTCACCTTTTCTTCTTGATGCTGGATAGTAGACTCAACGATGTCCGGTATCTGCTCAAGCTTCTCCTCGATTTCCTCAATCTCCACATGAGAAATTTTTCCCCTCTTTTTGGCGAGGCGTATAGCAAGCTGAGTAAGCACAGAAAGCTGAGAGGTGAATGTTTTCGTAGCCGCGACTCCAATCTCTGGACCTGATTGTTGACAGATATAGACTCGAGCAACCCGTGTTAGGGTGGAACCGACAATGTTTGTGAGCCCCAAAACAGTAG
This sequence comes from Candidatus Bathyarchaeum sp., assembly GCA_016930555.1. GTDB lineage: Archaea > Thermoproteota > Bathyarchaeia > Bathyarchaeales > Bathyarchaeaceae > Bathyarchaeum. The sequence continues at coordinate 7,609 of JAFGGM010000007.1, read as the reverse complement.
CAGCGCGTAGCCTAGCGCTTTCAACAGCATCTAATGTGTCGGCGGTTTCTCCTGACTGGCTGACTACAAGCAGGGTGCTGTCGATGTTCACTGATTTGCCGTGTTGCTCAACGAATTCTGAGGCGATGACAGGATGGGTTGCCAAGAAAGAGAGTTTGGAGAACATGTAGGATGCTGCCAAGCATGCATGGTATGATGTTCCACATGCCACCAAGAAAACTTCTCCTGCCCGGTCAAGGAAGGTGGTCATCAACTCCAAGTATTGGTTCTGTAATCTGAGGGTGTTTCGTAGACGTAGAGGCTGCTCATGAATTTCCTTTAGCATAAAGTGAGGGTAGCCTTGTTTCTCAGCCATTTCTGGAGCCCAATTAATAGTCTTAGGTTCTCTGGTGATCTCTTTCCAGCTATCGATTTTTCGGATTTCGTATCCTGAATGATTGAGAATGATAATCTCTCCGTCTTCAATCACAACAGACTTGTTTGTTTCAGAGAGAAAGGCTGGAATGTCAGATGCAACATAGATGCTGTCTTTGCCTACTCCAAGAACAAGGGGACTCTCTTTTCGGGCACAAATAATCTTGTCAGGCTCTTTAACAGAGATGATGGCAAGGGCGTAGGAGCCGTCTAACTGTTTCACAGTCTCACGAACAGCATCAACAAGGGACAAATCTGTTCTTTTTAGCTCTTCTTCAATAAGGTGTGCAATGACTTCGGTGTCAGTTTTTGATTTGAAAGTATGTCCCAACTCTTCAAGTTCTGTTTTGAGTTCTGCAAAGTTTTCGATGATTCCGTTGTGAACCAAAGCAATCGTGTTATTACAGTCTGTATGGGGGTGAGCATTAACTTGGTAGGGTGCGCCGTGGGTTGCCCATCGAGTGTGTCCGATTCCTAGTCCGCCAGGAAGATCGTCTAGATTGTGTATTGCATGTACGTTGTCGATTTTTCCTGTATCTTTTTTGATAAATAGACGGTCTTCTTGAAGGGTTGCTATTCCAACGGAATCGTAGCCGCGATATTCAAGTTTCTTTAAGCCTTTATGAATTGCCGAGGCTGCGTTGCCAGTTTTTAATATACATCCGAATATTCCACACATAATTTTTTCCTCATTTTTTTGGCCAATTTAACAGGGTTGACTGTATTCGCTTGTACTGGCTTTAGTAAAATTGGTTGAACGTGTATAAACATTTTTAGGAATCGAATTTTAGAATTATAAAAAAATTTGTAGTAGCTAATTTTACTGTACATATATGGTATAAGTACCGTTATATCTTTGGTTATAGAAGTTCATAAACAACAATGCCCAAAACACGTTACCACAAGAAATATGAACCAAAAAATTCAACAAAAAATAAGGAGAGCAGATTGGTGCTCAAAGACTTCCTTCAACCAGGAGAAAACATAGTATTCCAGAGTGGAAAAATCGAGAGTCTCAACGACAATTTTTTCTTTTACATAACTGATTCGCGAATACTGCTGCATAGACGACGAGGAGTTTTTGTCAAAAGGGACAGAATCATCGCAGAAAGAATCGAGGATATCAGGACATTGCAATACGGCGAAAGGGGAATGCTCCGAAGAAGAGGAGTATTACGAATCGAAACATACAGCAAAAAGATGGATCCGATAGTGGGCAAAGTGGCGGATATTAAAGCCATATGGCAAGAAATGCAGAAGTACATCAGAAGAGAGCCACCGAGTTTTGAATGAACAGCCAATTTCTCTAGGCGCAGAAAATTTTGGATAGAACTATTCCCTACCGAATCCGAGAAATAGACCGAATATTAGGCTGGCAATGAAAGGTATATGGGCGAAAAGGGGAGTGAGCAGGTCTAGGGCTGGATTTATGGCTTTGATTATACTGGATGCTGCTTCGGATAATCCACTGTAGTCTACGTCAATTACGTTTGCATAAGCTAGAACTATTAACGAAAAAATGACTGCCCCAATGATCAGGGCAACTTTCAGGACTCGTCGTATGGCATAGCCTATCAAGAATCCGCCGATTCCACCTAAGGCTATCTGAAAAAGGATGTGACTGAAGGATTCGTTAAGAGTTAGGGTCAACATTCCATTTCTCTCTAGGTTCCATGCAGCTAATAAAATTAACCGCAAATCAAATGGTCTGCAGTTCAGATCTTGAAACCACGAATTCATAATTCAATCAATTTATTATCATATAACAAAAGAAAAGGATTGAATCCTTTACATATCTGTCATTCATTACTCAAGCTACACGCAAATGGCTTTGACGGTGACAGAGCCGATTATTTAGAAAAACAGGAAAATTATGGGCACAAAGCAAAACAACAATTAACCACTAAAAAAATATTTATAACGCAGTTAGTCGCAAATGACAAGTATGCAAAAGAAGCGATTGCTTAATAGCGAAAACAAACAACAACTGGCTAAGGATATAGCCGTTTTTGACGATCCTGAGAAACTCAAATCTGTCTTGAACAAACTCAGCTGGAAAATTCTTGAGGTTCTCAGTGAACAGGAAATGTATCCCATGGAAGTCGCCAGAAAACTAAATCTGCATGAACAGAAAGTCTATTATCACATCAGAAAGCTGGCAAAATCAGGCGCCATAAAAGTTGTCAGAGAAGAGGAAAAAAAGGGGGCAGTCGCAAAATACTACAAAGCAGCGTTTCCAGCCATGGGAATAGAACTGCCATTTGGCTACCAAAGGATAAACGGCTTCCCATCTAGCTGCATAGATGAGAAAATGAAGAGGTTTCTAAGTCCCTTCATTGAAGACTGTGTTTTTGATGGAAAAATTGTTGTGGGGAGCCCTGATCCGCATGGACCTTTCAAGGCAAAAGCCAGAGACGGACACTACGCTGCATTTTTGACTCTTTTTTTGGGTAAACTGGTGGATTTGCCTGAGGATTTTCCGATAAAATTGGATGTTGACGTAAAGGCTGAGAAGGAGGAGGACAACAACCTAATCTTGGTGGGTGGACCTGGAACCAACCTAATCACCCAAGAATTCAACAAGTTTTTGCCCATACGCTTCAACATGATGCCTTATGAACACGGTTTCCTTTTGGGAGGTCTGGTTTCAGAAAAAACCCAGAAAGTCTACTCCGCCGACAATATGGGACTAATAGCTAGAATAAAGAATCCATGTAACAAAAATAAAAGAGTGATTGTTCTTGCAGGCAACAAAGCAGTTGGAACCAAAGCCTGCGTGCTTGCTCTCACAAAATTCTGGAAAAAAGCACTGAAAAATTTTGACGACGAAAAATTTGCAGTCGTAATTCAAGGATTCGACCTAGACGGCGACGGAAAAGTTGATTCCATAGAAGTTCTTGAATAACCACAGTTTCTTGATATGGAGACAAAACATATTGTCTGGCATTGATTCTATAACGGTTGCTTTTTCTGCACGTGGGCATGAGAATGTGCTGTCAACCCACAAAACGACTTTTGAGGTCACAAAAAAGGCGAAACTCACAAAGCAGGGCGACTGCATAGTAGCCGTTGAATCAACAAAAGCAGTAGCGGATTTGCCACTTAAATTCAAGGAAGCCGCAAGAAAAGAGGGGGCACGAATAACGGTAACTGTTGAGGCAAACGAACTGAAGGAAACGATTAGGGCAGAGGGAAGCCCACAGCTGCAGTTCACTCACCAGAATGATTTGGTGATAAGAAAGAGCGATTATGTGTGTGGTCGAACATTGGCGATTAGGGCAGACAAGGCTGCCAGTGACTTCTCAAAAGAGCTTGTTGAAAAACTAAAAGACCCAAACCAAGAAGTCAAAGTCACATTGGCTGTAGAAAATTATTGAATTTCAGCGTCCACAACCACCTGCCAAGTGTAGGGGGCAACATCCCGGACAGGTTTTGCCAACAAAATTTTCGTTACTGTTCGATTGCACTTGTTCACTGCTTCGGCTAACCGAACCTTAACTGTTTCCAGAGAGTCTGAAACTTTCATGAACCCATAATAATGTATAATACCGCTATCCTTTTTGAGGGCTTCACATGCCACATCCACAAACTCGTACGCAGTTTCAGGCAGATTCATAATCACACGATCGACCTTCTCAAGCAGTTGATTTTTGACTACTTGTCGGGCGTCGCCAAGAACTGGAACAACCTGTTTTTCTGCACGGTTCACTGCAACGTTTCTTTTAAGCAGGGCTACGGCATCTGGGTTCACATCAAGCGCATATACGCGCACATCTTTTTGCTTTTTTGCGATTGGAATAGCGAAGGGGCCAACTCCTGCAAAAAGGTCAACAACTGTTTCTCCAGCTTTCACCTGTGAGGCAACTCGATTGTGTTCACTGGAGAGTCTTGTAGAGAAGTAGGCTTTTGCCACGTCAACATGATATACACAGCCATACTCCCGATGGACGGTGGCAGTTTTGTTTAATCCAGCTATGACCTCGAAGTCTCTTATGCGGTAAACTCCTCCAACAGCGCTTGCCTTGGCTAGAACCGTGCTTGTCTGCCTGTGAGCCTGAAGCAGCACTTCGCCGATTAATTTCTTATGATCTGAAAGCTCTGAAGGAATCTCTACTATGGCGATGGCGCCTATGAAATCGATAGCTCGGGGAACAATGGCCAGCAGGTCAGGAGGCAATTTATCTGCAAGCAAATCAAGATGGGTTAAATGGCGTTTCTTCCGCTCACTAAAAACGTGAACGTCAATCGCATATTCGGGCAGTTCATTGTCGAGTTTTTTTAGAGCATCAGGCGAGAGTTCAGAGACTAAAGGTATACATAGGTTGTTTTTGAACTGCTCAACAGCCAACTTGGAGTTGAAGAGGTTAAGGTCCCTGACTAGGCGGATGGCTTGTTCTCCCGACTTCTTAGGAACTTTCAGGCAGGTTGCTTCGGGCACTGTTGCTCCCAAAAATAATGAGTTTGTTGTGCATTTAAGTTCGTAGATTACAGGACATTAATTAGCGTAGGTTCTTGTTGTATTTTAGCAGATGAAAAGCAATTGCCAGTTCTGAAGTTGATGCTCCGCCCAATGCTAAAACAGCAAAAAGGTGATTTGAAGAAATGATATATATTATGGCGTACGCGGCTAAGGGGAAAGCCAATGTTGTTACTCCGACTACCAATTTTTTCACGTCGTGAAGTATTGCATTGATTTTTCCTTGGGTTACACAGCTCAGGAACAGTTGAATCTCAAAGATGCTTGCCGAGGCTACCGCTAAAATGACGAAAAATGGAATAAGCAATATCAGCGGTGATGATAAGGATTTCAGGAATGCCATCACAAGCAAAACAAGGGGTACTGGAACATAGGTTAACGTTGATATCAGCGTCTTGGAAGTTATGATTCTGTTAATATTCAAGGGCAAGGTCTTGGTGTATTCTAGCCCTGTTCCCTCTGCATTCAGCAGGGCAAGAGGCATAAGCAAAACAAAAACTCCCCCCATAAAGGTCGAAACAAGGAACATGGAAGCCCGCAGAACTTCAAAGTTCGCAATAGTAAATGACACGATAACAGTCTCTAGAACAGGAAGAGCAAAAAAGAAGGCAGTCGCAGGATTTCTTGAGGCAATCTTCAAGTCCTTTAGTATATACCCAAATAATGGTTTGTGGGGTTTGAGTGAGAAATCTTTTGTTGTCACTGACGAAATGTTAAAGTCGATTCCATAGGATATGCGCTTCACTGTGCTCATAATCCATTTTCCTGCAAACCCAGCAAGGATAACATAACTCACCAAGGCGACTGCCGCAACTAATGACGTGGAGTCTGCTATGCTAGATTGGCTGATGTTAGCGATTGTTACGCCAGCCGAGAAGGGATGTAGAAAACAAAAAAGCATTATTGAGAGTTGGTTGGAACTAAGCAGGCTCATTTCTAGAGAGGGCACGATATACCAAGGCAAACTAATCAAGAGGCTTACACCCATAAGCAGTGAGCCCCACATTAGAATGAAAAGAAACCGCAAAATTGTGGTGCCCCTAGATCGTCCTCCCTGAGCCAAATTTCGGGTGAATATTCTTGCGAACCAAAGAGAAACTGCAACAGCAAGCACCGAATTCACCGCAGAGATGGCAAACATAACCAAAACTGCAAGGGGAGACATAGTGTAGTAAGCTACCATGGCTACTTGACTGATTATTGCTCCTACAGCTATGTAGTCTACGGATCTGACAAAAGAGAATAAGGTAATCAATGAGAAGTCACGTTCCTCCAGCGGCAAAGTGGAAAGCAGAGCTGAGGATTCGGGGCTAATAAAGGACGTTAGAGTCTGAATTGCATATAACGCCGTGAAGCCGAAGGTGACGGCTAAACTCAAGGCAATAGCGCTAGTCAAACCAAGAATGGGGGAACCAAAAAACTGTGCCATAAAGGGAATGACCGCAGCCAAGACATTGAATATTGCCACTAGTGACTTGTCGAACTTGGCTATTCGCAGAGCCTTCTTAGTTAATTCATGATCATTCTGGGCGTCCCCGCCAAGGTGTCCTCTACCGAAGCCACCCCACCACATGCGGCCTCTTTCTTCAGCTATAGATCTGAACACGACCTCCTTGTAGGGCAAGCGACTTAGATTCCAAACTTCAAGCAGCTTCATTCTTGAAAAAAACATCCCCCAATATACGTGTCTTGTCAGCAACTTCAGTCTCTTCGTTTGTCAACTTCAAAAACAGGTCTTCCAGTGTTTCGTTTTTGTTTCCGGTCTTGTTTTTCAGTTGGTCAAGAGTTCCTTCAGCTACTATTTTGCCCTGATAGATTATGCCGATTCTTGTGCAGAGGTGCTCAGCCACCTCCATTATATGGGTAGAAAACAGGACAGCTCCGCCCTTCTGCGTATGTAATAAAATCAGATCCTTGACTAATCTACTACTTTTGGCATCCAGTCCACTTAGGGGTTCATCCAACAGCAGAACAGGAGGCTGATGAACCAGAGAAGCAATCAATGCTACCTTCTGCTTCATTCCCATCGACAAAGTTGCTATAGGTGCATCAAAATATTTTTCCATGCCAAAGGCGTCTGCCAATTGAGTTACTATTCGGGTGGCTGTGATCTCCTCGATTTTTCGTATTGATGCCACAAACTCCAAAAAGTCCCGCGTAGAAAGAGAATCGTAAAGAATTGGCTTTTCGGCTACGTATCCTATTCTTGATTTGACCTCGATGGGGTTTTTTGTGGGGTCAAAACCGTCAACAGTAACAGAACCAGATGTAGCATCTACTAGACCATTGATTAGTTTGATGGTTGTGGTTTTGCCTGCACCGTTAGGACCCAACAGACCATAAATTTCTCCGGGCATGACCCTGAAAGTTAATCCTGTTAGAGCTTGAACTGAACCAAACTGTTTAGTAAGCTCAAAAGCTTCAATCAAAGGCGCAGACATGGGAACATCACACCTACTTTTTTATGACAACAGTCTGGATTGTGCCTTTACTGAAAGTAATGTTTTGTTAATCTATAATCAATATTTACAAACTAACACCTGAGGGCAAGCGCAGAAGAATTTTTTTGTTACTAGAAAAGAAAACAAAAGTTAAATTTTTTTGTGATGTATTAAGTATTATGAATTTTGAGGAAAAGAAAAAGGCGTCAGCATTTTGTTTGCTTAACCAAGATGATGAAAAGGTTTGCTTGAAAGATTTTATGGGAAAATGGGTTGT
>JAFGGM010000006.1 GCA_016930555.1 Candidatus Bathyarchaeum sp. | reverse complement strand
TCAGACAACTGCCTCTTTGGCGCAGGAACAGTAACCGCCAACTTCCGTTTCGACGAAAAGAATGTCCAAATTTGGGTAGGCAACATGCGGGTAGATTCTGGCACAAACAAGCTTGGAGCCATAATAGGAGACAACTGCAAAACAGGCATAAACTCCTGCCTCGAACCAGGAGTAAAAATCGGTCCCCAAAGTATAGTAGGACCGAATGTTGACCTACAGAGTGACTTAGAGCCAGAAACAATCATCGTCATAAACAAAAACAGTCACGTAAAAACAAAGAACCGTATACCAATTTCGTCTGAAAGCAAAGAGCAGCTGATGAAGAACCTAATGAAGAATGGGCAGTAAAAGTGCAAAAATTAGAGTTTTTGGTAGAAATAAATAAGTTCTGCTCTTTCTATTTAGTGGCTAGGTGTTAAGATGTCAGTAGCTAAAAGAAAGTTCTTAGGAGAAATAGGAACACTCGTTGACAGAATAGTCATGGTCATAACAGTTAACGATAAAAAATATACCGGAACCCTGTCAGGCATAGACCCAGAAAGCCTGACTCTCTCACTATCAGACGCTAAAGACGAAAAAGGCACACAAACCCACAAAATATTCCTAAACGGCAGCACAGTTGCCCAAATCTTCACCATAGAAAAACCCTTCGACTTGAAGGCGCTATCTGAACGCCTCGAAAAAGTCTTCCCAACAATGATCAAACTCTACGAAGACAAAGGCTTCATCTGGGTCATGGAAAAAATCAAAGTAACCGACAAAGGCGTGGTAGAAGGTTCTGGTCCAATAGCCGAACGAGCACAACGAGTCTACGATTTATTTGCTAAAGAAGCAGCATCTAAATAAACCAGCGGAAATCCGCTTCCCGATCCTTTTTTTCTGTTGAAGAAGGAGAAACAACTCCAAAAGACTTGAGAATTTTACCCGTTTCTTCTGCTGCACCGCTCAAACTCTTCATGTCCGTTTGCAGATTCAACATTTTGCGAAGAACATTTAGCACTTCTTTGGTAGCTACCACATCTGGGTACAATCCTGACGTTTCAGCTAGAAGGCAGAGTCCCTCCATGTTTCTTAGTTTGCATAAACCGACAAGGAGTCCTGCTACCCCAAAAATGTGTCCTTTCATGATTTTGGCGCCAAGATCCACTGCTTCTTTTAGGGTTTCTTTGTCTGAGGCTGTGCAGTAGATATCTGGTTTTTCGATTGTCTCTTCCTTTTTCAGTCCGCCTATGGTTAGGACGTGTTTGCATCCGAGTTCTTGGCTTATGTCAAGTATTTTTCCGCAGAGTTCATACTGCCCAACTGTTGTGAGGGCTTGGGTATTACCGTAAAGAATGATGAGGTCTCTTTCACCGTCTTTTCCTTTATGGTAGAAGAGCTGGTTTGTTGGAAAATATGTTCCGCCGTCGCCCGTGGACATGGCAAGGTCCTGAAATGAAGAAGATTGTATTTCGGCGAACAGTTTTGCTTTCAACTCATGGATAAGATGCAAAGCCGAGATGTTGGCAACAAATCCGATGCCTGGTAATCCCTCAATCAGCACTGGGTCATTTAAGACCGGTTTTTCGTATACTTGAATTTTGCATACCATGCCGTTTACCTTCAGTGAAACCAGCACAATTAAGTGACACCCTTTCGATATAAGTCGATTGTTTGAGAAAAAATCTACCGTGCGATTGAATCCCTGAAAGTTTCAAAGAAGTGTTAGATTATGGAACAAAAATGTGATTTACCCAAAGAGAAGTCCTCAAGCAATAAGATTGTTCGGGCATTATTTTTTGGTGCTGGCACTGTTTCTCTCGTGATTGGAGCTGTCGGAATTGTTTTGCCTGTTTTACCGACTACGCCCTTGTTGTTGCTTGCTTTTGCCTGTTATTGCCGAAGTTCTAAGCGGATGACCCAATGGATTTTGACTAACAAATATTTTGGGGACTACATCAGAAGATATATGGAAGGAAAGGGTATTCCCCTGAAAACGAAGATTATTGCATTAGCTTTCTTGTGGGCAACAATAACTTGCTCAGCATTTTTTATGGTGCAAAACTGGCTGATAATTCAACTGATTTTGTTTGCTGTAGCAATTGGAGTAACCATACACCTCGTCAAACTGCCAACATACAAAGAAACCAAGCAGTAGCCCCACTTCATAAATCAAAGGCTGTATGCGTAACGGGCGAAGTTAGTTTTATTAACAAAACTCAAGTAATACTTAATTGGATTAGAAATTGTTGGGTCTTACTACTCGTCAATTGAATGCTTTTATTCTAGCAGTTCAGGGAGTGACAACAATTTTTTCTGCAACCTTCTTAAGTGCGTACCTTCTTGGATTACGTGACCTTCCAGAAAACGTTGTTTATCATGCTGACCCAACATTCAGGACTGCGCTTTCCTTTTTTGGAGTTATATCCCTTATGCTTATTGTCCTAACAATTGTTCTTTCTTTTGTTGTAGCTAAAAAAGATTAGTTGCAATAATTTCTATCTCTTTTTGTGAAATAACAATGGGACTCCTACCAAAGGAAGTGATAGCACCCAGAGGTCCATATTATGTCCTAGAAACCAAGCGTACCATGAGCTCCATTTTGCGTCTGTTCCGAACAATAGCCACATTACATAAATTACGAAAAAATATAAACCAAGAGCTGTAAGAATTGCACCAATTTTCCGTAAGTCAATTTCTTTGAGAGATGTGAGAGACATAGATTTTTTGCTGAAATAGGCTGTGTACAGTGTCAGAATTAATAGTCCAATGGTAGTTAGTCCGAAGCTTATTATGTGGTCTGGGTAAGCTGTGACGTATTCCATTCTTTTTTCCGCTATCGCACCTATCCAGCTTCCTGTGTTATTGAGCCAAAACATGAGAATATAACTTGTTGCTGCAATCAAGCTCCATTTTAGAATTCCTTTTTCCGGTTTGTTTGGGTTCATTGCAAAAAACAATTTGATTAGAAAAATCGGTATTATTGCTGATTCTACAATCACTGGAAATAATGTTTCAAATATCGAACCTAAACCCATGCTTGAAGCACCAAAGTAAAGGTCTATGAACCAGATTAGAACTGGAAAAAGGGATAGAAGATAAACAATTTCCCCCATAATGATCCATCTCACAGACATCAGTAATTCAGTTTTCGACAGTTCTTTTTTAACGAGAAAGAACGATACCGTGATTACTGCTATTAATGCAGCCATTGTCCTGAACCCTAATCCGAACATACCTGCAGTATCGGTTAATGCTACCCAAAAAGCGAACTTGTATATGTTGAATCCACCTTTGAGAAAATTGAAGCTGTTGAATAAGAACCAAACTAATGAGACAGTAAATAATCCGAAAATCACTGACCAATCAACTTTTCTTTTAGTAATTGAGGACATGAATTAATATTAACTGAACAAAAGCATATTACACTTTTTATCATCTTCTAACAAGTCAGAAAAATCGCTTTCCATATGTATAAATATCTCACTGGACAGACAAGTTTCAAAACAATTAGATGTTGGCGGTTCCGTAAAATGTCCTTTGAAGTATTAAACAGGGATTTAATGGCGCGAATAGGCAAGTTAGAAACTAAAAGCGGAGCCGTAGAGACACCGCTGCTCTTGCCAGTAATAAATCCTAACGTCCAAACAATCACCCCAAAAAAATTGGCGGAAAAGTTTGGCTGCCTAGCCCTCATAACTAATGCTTACATAATACTGCGGAACTTCAAAGAAGCGGCAAGCGAACAGGGATTGCACAAGTTCCTGAACTTTGATGGCTCAATCATGACTGATTCGGGTGCATATCAGCTTCTCATATACAAAGGCGTAGAAACCAGCCCACATGAGATTGTGGAATTTCAAGAAGCAATAGACACGGACATCGGTACTATCCTTGACATTCCCACAGGATGGGATGTCCCCAAAGAGTATGCCCAACACACTGTAAAGGAGACAATCAAACGGGCAAAAGCCCTAGAAAAAATGAAGACACGTAATGACTTGGCGTGGGTGGGTCCAGTTCAGGGAGGAAAATACCTTGACTTGGTCGCCAAATCTGCAAAGGAGATGGGAAAACTGCCCTTCCAGATTCATGCTCTAGGTAGCCCAACTCCTGTGATGGAGCAGTACAAGTTTGACACTCTTGTTGACATGATTGTGACAGCTAAAATGAATCTGCCAAATGACCGTCCTCTTCACCTCTTTGGTGCTGGTCACCCCTTCATGTTTGCTTTGGCAGTTGCCCTAGGATGCGACATATTTGATTCCGCTGCATATGCCCTCTTTGCCCGTCAAGACCGCTACCTAACAGAATCAGGCACCACACGGCTAGCGGAAATGCATTATTTTCCATGTTCTTGTCCAGTATGTAATAGAACAGACCCTGACACTGTCAGAGGACTACCCAAAGAAGAACGGCTGAAGCTGCTTGCAGAACACAATCTGCATGCAAGTTTCCGTGAACTGAGGACAATCAAAGAAGCTATTGCTGAGGGGCGTCTTTGGGAGCACATGGAAATGCGAGCTTATGGGCACCCATCCCTTCTTCAAGCTCTAAAGCAGGTGACAAAATATGCAGAACAGCTGGAGAAACAGAGCCCTGTCACCAAAAAGAGTGGACTATTTTTTTTAAGTTCACTGGGGCTGGTTCGTCCTGAGGTTGTCCGCTACAGAAACAGACTTCTTGACAGATACTCTCCGCCACCAAAAGCTGCCATCCTTCTGCTGTTGCCACAAACTGGAACCAAACCCTTCCACACTTCAAAGGAACATACGTCAATCCTGAAGGCGGTTCACCAATATTTGGGTGACTATGCTGATTTGATTCATGTTTGCACCTACGCTGCCCCCTTCGGTATAGTACCAACAGAACTTGATGACGTTTATCCAATATCCCAAAACGAAATTGCGTCTCCTTTTGATACTGAAACCTTGCTTTACGTTGCAAAACAGGCAGAAGACTACATCAAAAACACAAACTATAGACACGTTATTCTGCTTCGGGAACCAAAAGTTTGGAAAGCAAAGATTGTGGCAGCATGCAGACGAGCATGTAAAAAGAAGCAAATTCCCTTCATGGCAACGCAAGAAAGAGACCCGTGGACAAAAAGCACTGCAAAACATCTTGCGGCAGTAATACAGGAAATTGCGGCATCCCATTAAGATATGTTGTTGCATTCCCTTATAGGGATTGTAATAATGAAAAAGTTACTGTTTAAAAGATAGCATACAGTTAAACCAGTTAATATCATATTTAATACCAACTTACGGAGGATGAAAATTATCCCAAAAATCAGATTTCTCGGAAGTGCACGGGAAGTAGGAAGAGCCGCAATCACAGTAAAGACCGAAAAGAATCAGTTACTCCTCGACTATGGAGTTATGCTGGATGATGAACCTGGCTTTCCTATGCACATTCCACCCAAAGAAGTAGACGCCATAGTTCTAACTCACAGCCACCTGGACCATTCAGGCGGCATTCCCCTTTTTCAGCTCCACGGGAAGAAACCCGTATACGGAACACAACTCACCTTTGACTTAGCCAAGCCCCTAATCTCAGACTTCATACGATTGTCAAGCTACTACCTCTCCTTCGAATTCCTTGAACTACAAACCATGATGCGGAACACTGTCCACCTTGACTTCAGAAAAGAACAGACCATCGGAGACATGAAATTTCAGCTACTAAACTCTGGACATCTGCCTGGAGGCGCCCAAGTCTTGATAGAAGCAGATGGAAAACGAATCGTTTACACTGGCGACTACAACTCCACTGACACTCAACTTCTTGCAGGTGCAGACCGAGACTACGGAGAACTTGACGCCATAATCATAGAAAGCACCTACGCCACAGCGGTCCATCCTGACAGAAAAGAGTTGGAAAAAGAGTTCATGGAAGACGTCAAAGGAATCGTCCAAAACGGAGGAACCGTCCTAATTCCAGCCTTCAGTGTAGGGCGCTCACAAGAAATCGCCTGTGTCCTAGCTGCCAACCATTTCGAGTTTCCAGTTGTCATGGACGGCATGGCACGAGAAGCTAACCGCATAATGATGGAACACTCATCCTACATGCGTGACCCTGATTTGTTTATGAAAGCCATGCACTCCGCAACTTGGGTAGATGGATGGAAAGACCGCAGAAAAATGGCAAAACGATCTGGAGCAATCATTTCTCCAGCAGGGATGCTGAAGGGCGGACCAGCCGCATTTTACATTCAACGGGTTGGCAAAAAGAGCAAGAACGGCGTTTTCCTAGTAGGCTACCAGATTCCCGGAACTCCAGGACGGGAGCTAATTGATGAAGGAAAGTGTGTCATTGACGGAAAAATTCAGAACGTAAAGGCGGATGTGAAGCGTTTCGATTTCTCGTCTCACAGTGGAGCCAACGAACTCAGAGCAGCAGTCAAGGACCTGAAGGGAAACCCAACCGTTTATATAGTTCATGGAGAAGAAGAAAGCTGTGAAACGTTTGCTGAGTGGATACGCACAGAAGTTGGACTTGAAGCAGTGGCGCCAAAAGCAGGAGAAGCCTTCACCGTATAAAGAAATTAGTTGAAAAACCGAATCGTTGATTTCCTGTTGATTTCGCTTTTCAATGTGCTAAGTGAAAGGGTTTTATGTTAGGACTTCCATCCTGTTGTGGTCATTACCTTTGAACATCTCAAAAAGAGTCCAGAATCTTGAATACGCAATTCGTGATGTTGTAGGTCATGCAAGAAAACTGGAAAAGAAAGGAAGAGATGTAATATACCTAAACATTGGAGACCCTTTGCTCTTTGACTTCGAAACTCCAGAACATGTCAAAGCAGCATTGATTCAGGCAGTGAAAGACGACTTTAATGAGTACTCTCCTTCAGAGGGCCTTCCTGAACTACGGGATGCCATCTGCGAAAAAGAGAAAAAAGTTGGTGACATCAACGTTCTGCCTGAGAATGTTATAGTCTCTAACGGTGTTTCTGAGGGCATCCAAATGGTTCTGGCTGCCCTGGTTGATGCTGGGTCAGAGATTCTGGTGCCAGGACCCGCATATCCTCCATACATTTCATACACGGAGTTCTTTGGAGGCAAAGCTGTCCTTTACAGGACTATTGAAGAAGATGGTTGGCAGCCTGATCTAGAGGATGTCAGAGCAAAAATAAGTGACTCAACAAGGGCGCTAGTTGTCATAAACCCTAATAACCCATGTGGAGCTCTATACGACAAGAAGGTTGTCAAGGCACTGACTGATATGGCGGGAGAATATGCCATTCCCGTGATATCTGATGAAATTTATAATCAGCTCGCATATGACGAGCTTTTGAGCACAGCTAAAGTAGCCAACGATGTGCCAGTTATTGGACTTAATGGCTTCTCAAAAGTCTATTTGATGACAGGCTGGAGGCTAGGATACGTTTTCTTTGCTGGACAGGATGAACAACTGTTAGAGGAACTGCGGGATAACATCACAAAAGAGGCGAGGATACGGCTTTCCGCCAACACCCCAGTTCAGAAAGCAGCTATATCAGCCTTGAGAGGACCACAAACTCACATATCATCTATGGTTAAGAAGTTGCGGGAGAGAAGAGACTTTTCCTATAAGCGCCTTAATGAAATTGATGGAATCAGCTGTACAGAACCAAAAGGAGCCTTCTATTTCTTCCCCAAAGTTGAAGGCATTGGCTCAAGGTGGGAAAACGATATGGCTTTTGTCAGTGATCTACTGGAACATACAGGCATCGTCTTTGTTCATGGCTCAGGCTTCGGAACCATATATGGTTCAGGGCACTTCAGAGGAGTGTTTTTGCCACCTCTCGATGTCCTCGAAAAAAGCTTCGACAGACTGGACAGTTACATGACTAAAAAGGGACAATAGCCCCCACTAAAATAGTTTGGTTAATAGTGTCTCCAAGCGTCAGGGTTTTGGTATTTTACTTTCAAGGGGTCATTCTCAAACAGGGCATGTAAGAATACTTGAAATTCCTTGTTTGAGAGCCTTTGTACCGACATTGGAACCACTTTACAATATGGTTTAGTCATAAGACTGCACATATATGCTCTACTTCTATCCTAGAAACACATCAAAATATGATATAGTCCTGTTCTAGCATGATTTTTTTGTGGAATGCCACAAATCTTTAATTTGTATACGACCACTACACAATCGAGTGAATCATGAAAAAGTTCGTACTAGGTATTTTTGGTTTGGTTCTAATACTTTCGGTTGTTTTGAGCTGTTTCTCAAATCTTGGTGCACCCAATCAAGATTGCATTGATGAATCCGTTTATGAATTGGAGCCAGCACAGAATGAATCTGAGCTAACCGAACCCGCGGCAATTGAACCCGAACCCATTACTGAACCTGAATCTGAGGCTGATCCCGCTTCGCCTGAACCTGCTGTGGTTATAGCATCTCCTAAGCAGGAATCTGAAGCAAAGGATGCTAAGTCTGAACAAAGTCCTGAAATGGAAACTGTACCTGAGCCAACTGAAACTGACCCAATACCTTACACCCCTCCAGTCCAACAAAATTATTCAGAACCTGTGCTAAAGGCAATAAATTACTTCCGCACACCAACTGAGCCAGAAGCTATACTGTGGCTTGATGTGATGCACCGCCGCTTTGGAATAGACGAGTTCAATAACGCTTTACAAGCCTTTGACCAAATGTTGATGTGGTCTTCAGACAAAGCCTATGTGAATATGTTTCGTCGTATGGCAGACTATGATTATACTGCAAATTCTGCAGAACTTGGAAAAGTAACCAACGAACTTGACCTCATCACCACACCCGCCCTATATTGTGATAGACTGGATTTGCCCGTTAATTACTCAACACTTCTTATTAATGGAGCAAATGAGGGCGGATACAAATTAACTCATGTGCTTCTAGCATGGATTTGGCTTCAGGAAAATGGCGGCGAAGTTAACTTTCCAGAAGGTTTCGTGGAAGAAATGTATCTTGCCAACGCTGCTCTCATCAATACAGACTCCACCATAACCGATGTGGAGATGGAAGCTGCGGCGTTTCTCTGTTTGGCCGGACAGAATGACTTAGTTGACGCAGCCTTCATCGGTCAGGTTATTGCAACACAAGAGTCAGATGGCGGATGGGGAGGAACAAGCAAGCGGTGGCACACAACTGTTTTGGGGCTTCTATACCTGCTGCACATGGAATTCCCCTCTGACAGTTATCCGCCAATATTAGCTCCCAATTAAGCCTAAAAGAAAATTCAAATGGTTTGTTCCACTATCCATTCTGCTAGTCTATATGCTCTGTTTACTGTGGAGATTGCTCTGAAGAACCTGTCCTTTGATAAACCGTCGAAGTATATTTGGTGGTTTATATTGATTCTTTGGAAAACTTCTCCACCCTCAAGTGACACCTCAACATCGAGGGGAGCCAATTTGATAAGAACTTCAGAAAATGTGCCCTCTTGTATGCTCCTCTGTTTCTTGCGTAAGCTTTTGACTTTGTCCTCAGACAGAAACAATGTTGCAGAGATAGTTATGGAATCTCTCTTGTTTGTTGGTTGAAATACTGTTATTTCTGTTCCAGATACTAAAGTGACATGATAACTAAACCGAGTATTCTTCGCAAATTCTCCAATTAAGACCACACAATCTAAACCTTCAGATTCTAACCATTGTTTAATTTTGTAGGCGGTTTTTTGTGCAGGCAAACAACCTTTTGGGACAGCCAAAAAACATTCCCCAAAATTAGTATCTCCTTTTTGAGTTAAAACTTTTTCCAGAAAGTATGAACATGTGCATGAGCGGAATGGATTTTATATCTAAAATTCTGATATGCGATTGGAGAGGAACCTATAGTCTATTGTACTCACTGCGGAACCAAAAAAAGATGATTCAAACTTCTGTATGAAATGCTCTGCAAAATTCAATGTTTCAACAGAGCCGAACTTAGAGACACATATCGAAAAAGTGGCAGAAAAATTCGAAAAACGTGCAGAAAATTAGGGAAAAGATTTTGAAAAACATGTGGAGACTTCCTGCTTCGGACTTTCCCAGGTAAGCACCCCATTCGGACTCATTATCGAACTCTTTATAATCCTTGTGGGAGTAAAATCCCTTATCGGCATCGATTTCTACTTTGATTATTAGCTATAATCTTTTTTGGTCTGCTGGTCTTTGGTGGAAAACTATAAGACATAATTAGCAACCGATAACACCAATTCCTCTTTCTTTTTTCATCATCCCCTTTTTTCAACCCCCCATAATTGTTCCCCATAGAGACTAAAGTCATCTTTTGTAATATTTTTTACTATTTTAGTCATGACAAATGTTACTATAACAAATAGCTAAAAAAGAATGTTGAAAATACCCTTTTAAGTAACTTTTTTTGTGACAAATATCTACTCCAGTCGTAAAATCCAATCGATAATTACTAGCACAACGCCCTGCATTACGTAATAGTGAGGAATGAAAGGATGCAAGCAACTGAAAAAGCAAAAATATCCACAACAAACGAACTTGAAAACCCCTATCACAGGGATTACCTACCCATGTGGTGCAAAGGAATTATGGGCGGCTGCGTAAACTGCGGCGGATGCGTTTAGTTCACCATCTCTGAAAACGCTGTAATCAACAACTCTCGAGATAACTAGGCGAAAAACAAGTTTCCAGCTTTCTTTCCCCTCAAAAATTGTTGACCAAAGTCTCGGTCATGAGAAAACCGCTTCATACAATATTAAATTGGTGAAAAAATGGTTAGGTAATGGTAAGTGAAGTATGTTTTCAAAGTTTCAATAAACCTGCTTACAATTATTACAGTGATTTTTATGCCTGTTGCTGTAACAACTCAGGAAGAGCCGTCCCCAATTTACCTTGGAGTTACTTTTTGTGGAGACACTGTTAACGAAGCAAAACTGCTCATTGACAAAGTGAAAGCTTACACTAACCTCCTTGTATTGCAATCTGGGTCAATAATGGAAAACCAATCCGCAATTAACGAAATCTGCGACTATGCAACTAGCGCTGAATTAAATTTCATCGTCTATTTTGGTTGGTTTGACCCTGACTCCCAATGGCAACTGTCTTGGCTTGACTATGCACAGAAGAGATGGGCTGACAAGTTCTTGGGAATATACTACTCTGACGAGCCTGCTGGAAGATATCTTGATTATGATTGGTCAGACTTGTTCAGCGAGATGAAAGAACACTATTCTGCTCATTACCAGATAATGGCGCCTGCCATAGATTGTTACCTTAATGGCACCTTGCCACGAAACTATGAGGAAGCAGCAAGTCGATTTGTCGATTTACTGCAAAACAATCCGTGCCTCAAAGAATTACACAAGCGTTCAATCACTGCTTTCACTGCTGATTATGCTTTGTACTGGTTTGATTATCTTGGAGGCTACGATGTTGTCTTTGCTGAATTCGGATGGAACAACAGTATTGCTCAAGAAATTTCTTTGGTAAGAGGAGCTGCAAAAATTCAGGACAAGGACTGGGGTGCAATAATTACTTGGAAATACGAAACTCCTCCATACTTGGATACAGGAGAAGATATCTTCAAGCAAATGCAGACAGCCCTCGAGTCTGGAGCAAAATACATTGTGCTCTTCAATTATCCCACTCTCGAAGACAATCCCTATGGAACATTGTTTGATTCTCATTTTGAAGCCCTTGAAAAAACATGGACCCTAATAGAATCAATGTCAAGAACATCTCAGAATTCGGCAGACACAGAAAACGTTCTTGTTTTGCCTGAAAACTATGGATACGGAATGAGAAGCGCCCAGGATAAAATCTGGTTTTGGGAACAAGACGAGAAATGTCTTGAAATCTGGGAACTATCCCGTTTCATGTTAAATCAGGAAGGTCTTAACCTCGACATCATTTATGAGCACCAAGATTTTTCGCCTGCGAATACTTATTCAACCTGTTTAGTGGCATAAAACAGTTCTTTTCTTTTGCTAATTGGATGATAAACTTCTTATTTGCAGAGGCATAAAATATTTTGTGGGGTTCGGTTGTGCCAACATATATTCTGTTGTCGAAGCTTACTTCTGAAGGAAGAAAAACCATTAGAGCGAAGCCTGATAGACTAAAGGAAGTGAATAAGGAATTGGAAGCTTGGGGCGCCAAAGTCCTTAAACAGTATTCTCTGCTTGGACCATATGATTTCCTCAATATTGTTGAGGCACCCAACAATGATGTAATCACACGGGTATCGATAGAATTAGGTGCCCGGGGGACAATAGAACTCATGAGCATGCCTGCAATGGAAATAGAAGACTTTTTGAAAATGATAAACAACCGCAAACGAAAGAAACTCGATAATCACTAGAAATATTTTTGGGCTAACTGTCTTTGTGTTGAACAAGTCTTTTATAATAACTAGTCAACCATTTTTCATGAATATCAATGATTCTTTCGCGGGTATTCTGGCTTTAGTCTTCAGCGCGCTAATATTTGTTGAGGGCACTTATGGCTTTATTACAGGAACACCAGTATTATTCAACATCGACTATGGCGTTAAGATTACTGCTGGATGGATCTTAGTTCTATTGTCTGTGCCTTTTTTGTCTACAATGAAAAAGCATGAGTAAGCCAACTGAATGCTCTTCTAGAATACCTACCTTTTTGTGCATTTCGCACATTACATTAGATGTGTCCACTTGTTATCTAGCAAAACTCCCTTTTCTGAATTAATGAATTAGGACGTTTTTGTTGAACTCTGACTTTGGTGATGCATATAATCCATATTATGAAAAACCTTAATTGCATTTTGAAGGCTATGTTATTACATGGGAATATTATGAAATCATTTCTAATATTAGCTAGCTATAATTCTCAAACTTGGGCTGAATTAGTAAAAGAGCCAAAAATCGTTTGGAAGTTGCTAATCCCATAATAGATAATCTAGGTGGAAAAATTGTCTGTGCCTATTTAACATTTGGCGACTATGATTCTGTAACAATTGTTGATATGCCTGATGATGTCACTGCAGCCGCACTTTCCATGGTATTACTTGCAAGTAACGCTTTTAAATCAGTAAAAACAACATCCATCTTAAGTTGGAAAGACGCCGTTGAAGGTATGAAAAAGGCAAAAAAAGTCTTATTTGAATTACCCAACGAAGATCCTCTATTCCTATAAAGAGTTTGATAAGTTCATTTAGTTTTCTTGGTTTCATCGCTTGCGACAGGGGTTATGCAACACTTAATCTTGTCAAAGTCGTAAGGAGTTATTTTCTCGCTTAGTACTGGATTACACACAACTGTCTTTTCTTTTGTTTCTGATGCTACTTTAAGGGCGGTACATTTTGTATCCAAAATAAAACAGTTTACTTTGAACACAGATTGTTTAGCCTTGTGACTCAATATTGGCAACTCCTTCCAAAGTATTATAACGTGTTAGTGTATCCTTTTGTTTTCGAGTTATCTAAATTTTGTTACAATTGCACTCAAAGGAAGGCTGTTCATTTCATTATGAATAATCACATTTGCTAGAAAACTGATGGCAAAAAAGTTGAATCAACTTTAAATGCTATATTTTACCATTCACAGATTATGACAACAAAAACTGGACTGATTGAGGCAAAAGCAATTGAGCTTCTTAAAAATGCACCCCAAGGAATGCGAACGTCTCAACTAATCAATGTTATACAAGAGAGTTTACCTGATATGCATCCTAAAACCATAAACGGAACAGTTTGGAAACTTACCGCAACAAGACCGGAAGAAGTGTACAAGCCAAGCAGAGGCCTTTTTTGTCACGTGTCTTTTAGAGAAACCGATGATAAACCGAAACAGCCGTAAAATCATTTTTAGAATTTGACCAAAAAACTATTTGGATTTCTTCAAAAATAGCTAGATTTCGCGTATTTCACAGCTTAGTTTTTTGACGATTTCTTCTGCTTTTGTGGGGTTGACTTTTAGGGTGTAGAGTGTTTTGGGTATTCGTAGTTTTAGTTTGACTTCTCGGTCTAGGCGTTTTATGTTGCAGTATTCTGCTCGCTCGGCGATTTTTACGAATTCATCTACGTCGAAGATTTCTACTGGCATCTTGTTTTGTCCTCGCAGGTTCGTATAGAGCCGTCTCGTCTATTTTATCTTTTGCGGTTGTGGTGGGTCGATTGGCTCGGTTTTTGGTTGTTTTTATGTAGAATCTCAATTATTAAGCCACAAGACTTAATTTATAATACAACAAATAATGTATGTAGACAAAAACCCGATAACCACCCAATATTTGTCAAACACCAAAAACGGTAAAAACAATGCCAATAGCAAAACAAAAATTTGATAGAGGAAAACTCCACAGCAAAGTAGAAGAAGAAATAATCGTCTTCCTGAACGAACGAAAAACAGGAGCCTTCACCTCACAAGAAATAATGGGCGGAATCCACTATCACACAGACTTCAGTACCCCAGAAATTAGTAGAATGTCCACCTTCGCCATAGCAGACTTTACCACCCTCCTCCACGACCTAGTAAGACGAAAAAGTATCAGAATGAAAATTGTCGGAACCAGAATGTACTACATGATAATTGGCGCTGACTTAGGCAAATGCCCCAAATGCGGCGAAGCTTACGAACCCAAAAAAACTTGGAAGATGGCAGGACGACCCAACAAACAAGGTCAACGCCTACAACTCCAAATAGGACTATACAAATGCCCAAAAGACGGAAACTTCAGAAAAGTTATAAACAAAACAAAAATCTAAAAAACCCCTTCTTTCATGCTAAAATGATTAACAAGGTTCATTCAAAGTATGTCTGTAGTTCTTAATGTGCTCAGGTATGAGCACGCAGACCGAAAATTTTTAGAGGAGCCACCCAAAAAAGAGCCGATACAGCCTGTGCTCAAAGACTGTTATGGTTTTGGCTCTTCCAAAGATGCGAAAATAGTTATTCCCCATAGCTTCAATCATGTCGCCTATATCGTATCGTGGGAACAGGCAAGAAGAAATTATGAGGCGCCCCCACTCGCCCCGCTTGAGCTCATGAAGCATCTTAGTGTATCCTCCTGTCTCAACCTCAAAATAGTAAGCATCATAGTTCGGAGAAATATATGGAAAATCATCCAGCTGCTGACCAAAAGCGCCCTCAGTAGCACTATACATCTCAACTATCGGAACCTCACCAAACTGTTTTCTCAAAACAGGACCATACTTGAAGTGAATCTTAGGAACACTAGTGCAGACAATCACCTTAAAATTCCATAACTCCTTAGGCAGTTTTCCATGCTTCCTCTGAACATACCTAGCAAAACTGGTGATTACTGGCGTTACTCCAATAGCAGCAACCACGGGCTGATCTAAAGCAGACTGGTAAACTAGCTCGAACCGTTTCTTCCAGTCTGTTCGGGTGATGCCCGAACCCAAGGCATCTATTTCCTCCTGTTTTGGTAGTAGGCTGACTTCATTTAGCATTGGATTGAGTTTCGCGTAGGTTCCTGAACTGTATCCGTACTCAATTTTTTGTCCGCCAGAATCTATGGTAGCTACTATTGACGGAAAATTGAGGTTCAGAATCTTTCCTGCCAGCACATCCATGCTGTTCTGTCTAAGGGCATAGTTAGTTATTGCCCGTGCTCCACACCAGAAAATCTGTTCAATATGCGTTTTAGTAACTGGAAGAACCTTGGATTTTCCAGTTGAGCCTCGGGTCATCACCCAACACAATGGAGCCTCCGACAAAATAACCGACGGATTCCCCCCTTTTACTTCGTCAAGATATGGACGGAGACCAGCATAATTGATTGTTGGAAAATTTTGGCGAAACGATATGGAATCTTTGATTTCTTCCGCGCCGTGGCTTCTTCCGTACTCTGTTTTGGCGTAGCCCCTAAGCAGCTTCTCCAAAATTTTTTGTTGTGACTCAGCAGGGTTCTTTAAGGCTTCATGCCACGGAGTAACTATGTGTTTCAGGATATCTACGCCACTCATTGCCGCTCATCAACCAACAAGAGCATCGGGCAAGTTCAGTTCAAAGGCTACTGGTTGTTTGGGTACGTTTAGGGTCTAGGATTCTTTCCTCTCGCCATAACTGCCCCTGCTGCTACGCCAAGTATAACAATGGCACCAATTACGATTAGAATGAAGGGCCAGATAGAGCTTACGTTAATGAAGCCAGACACTGCGAGATAGGAAAGGAAGCCAACCAGGATTAGTATGACTCCACCCACTAAAGGGCCTAAAATGCTGTACTCATGTTTTTCATACTTTTCATTTTGTTCGTCTTTCTCCATCTTCTCCTCTTTTTCTTGCTTCTCCTGCTTTTCGTTTTTCTCAGACTTTTCGCTTCTGTAATATTCAGTCTGAACTGGCGTTCCGGAGTCCTTAACCTTTAAAGCGGCGCCACATTGGGAACAAAAGGTCATACTTTCGCTGATTTCTGAGCCACACTTATGACAATATGGCATAATTCTCACCTGTATACAAATCTAATCCTCTATTATCCCCTTGTTGAGTATTTAAAACATGCACCCGCAACTTGGAGAAATATTATAAGCTGAAGGGCGAGAAAACAATATGAAGGTGAATTTTTTGACCGAAAACCACGGGATCCCCCCAAAATATAAAGAGGGACTATTCACCGCCATATCTGTTGGGTTTGGACTCCTTCTTGTGGGAACCCTCTTCATCATCACACCTAACCTGTTTAGCGAAATTGTGGATTTCTTCAAAGACTTTAAACTGGTTGATGTCCCGAACACAAACATGATATTTCCTGCACCTGGACATCCAAGCATTCACTCAGTAGTGTATCAGGCTGCGGCACAATTTAGCATAGCCTTAACATTATTTCAGGTAATCATCCTGGCGTTACGGTTTATTATTACATCATCATTGGTCAAAAAATCAGAAAGCGTCAGCAACTTGGTTTACTGGGCAGGAGCCAGCCTCCTCATCCAATCATTCCTTATCGACACAACCCATGTCTCCTTCATGGATTGGTTTGAATTCTGGTCCCTCATAATAGTACTCGCTGGCGTCTCTATACTTGCAAGGGCAGCCTTCATGGCGGTTTCTCGAATCCAACAATAATTGGTTAACGTTTCCAAAAGGCTACGTCTTTGGTAGCAATTACTGTCGTGTTGGCTATTACGTCGGTGTATTTTTTGTGAAGCTCTGTTGAAGTAATCAAGCCGCCAATCACGTCCAGAAGCAACAGGACCTGATGGATTTTGGTTACGTTTCTGATGAATGACTTCTCGAAGTTTGGTTTTTCGCCCGTTTTTGTGATAACTTTGAAACCCATTATGTTCTTGCCGAAGGTGGCACCGTACATTGTTTCTGCAACAGGGAAGTAGATAATGTAAAGTAGACCCATAGCGAAGGGGAAACCGAGGATATTGAATAATGAACCAGGATTTGCAAGAATTGTTGGAAAGAATGTGATTCCGAGCAAAACTATGGCTGCGACTCCCACGAATATGGAATCGATGATGTATGCGATTATCCGTTTTATCCAGTATTCCTGCAGATGGGAGTCAGTTTCTAATCGTTCAACAACAGTTTTTGTTTTAGTCTCAAGCTTTACTGCAGCCCCACATTTTGTACAAAATTTTGAGTCGTCAGGAAGTTTTTCTCCACACTTCGAACAGTACATCTTGAATATCAACCGAAGAACCTCAACTCTGTTCGGGTTTATTAAAGATTTGTAGCCTAGAACGAATTTCAATAAACAGCAATGAAAGAAGTCTTATTGGGTTCCCGCACAAAGATACCGTTTTTTCTGAAGTTCTAAGGGACATCCTCCCCCACAAACCTGCAGTTGCGGGCACTCCTTACATTTTGTCTCCACGTACTCTCTGTTTCTCAATTGCACCGCAAGGGGATGATTCCAGATTTTTTGCCAATCAACTTCAAGAATGTTTCCGAGGCTCTCAAAGTAGCTTTGACAAGGATACACATCGCCATTAGGTCCAACACACATGCTAATTTTTGCTGCAGTGCACGATTTGACGCCTAACCCCAATTTGACTGGGTTAAACTGACAGTATTGGGTCGGAGTGTACCATAAAAACTTCAGCCCAAGCTGGTTCGCCTTGTCATGGACCTGAGGCAAAAGCTGTTCTAGGGTTTCAAGAGGCAAAACAAATTCTTCA
The DNA here is from genome assembly GCA_016930555.1 of Candidatus Bathyarchaeum sp. GTDB lineage: Archaea > Thermoproteota > Bathyarchaeia > Bathyarchaeales > Bathyarchaeaceae > Bathyarchaeum. The sequence goes on along the minus strand of JAFGGM010000006.1, from coordinate 7,237 downwards.
CTGACTTCGTCGGCTTTTCCAGAATAGATTAGGCTATTGCATCCAAAGGCCGCTACTCCCAACTCCTTCAGGAAAGTTATGGTTTCCAGAAAATCTGGGGCATTGTATCTGCTGAGGGTAGTGTTTGTGGTGGCGTAGATGCTTGTTGGAATGATGTTCCTGATTCCAGCTACGGTCTCTCTCCAGCTTCCTTTTTTTCCAGTCATCAGGTCATGAATTTCGGGTTTATGAGACTCTAGAGTCACCTGAATGAAGTCTAAACCAGTTTTCTCTAGGGCTTCAACATAGCTTTTGTCCTTCAGCTTTCTGCCATTGGTGATAAGTCCCGTGACCAATCCCTTGTTTTGTCCATAAACTAGAAGTTCGGGCAAGTCATCCCTTAGTGTCGGTTCTCCTCCAGTGAATGTTAAAATAAAAACTCCGATTTGGTGAAGATGGTCAATGACTTGCTTCCACTGTTCTGTGGAGAGCTCAGGAGTCTCGTGTGGTCCACCTGCGTAACAGTGGCTGCAGTTGTTCTGGCACCTGAATGTAAGGTCCAAATCCACCCGCAGAGGAGCCGAAAGCTCATGAGTAAAGGGTTCAACCTTCTCTACGTCAAGAAAGGATACGGGACAAATTTCTTCAGTCTGCGCCAAACTGCTGACAGTATAGACTAATTTCTCGTAATCGGCTCTTGCCGTCTTCTCATCCACCCTATACACATGCTTAATCTTTGCAACAGCTTCGTCGGCTGTCATTCCTTGCATGAAATGGTAAGCATGTGCCGTAGCTGTTTCGTTCAGATAAAGAACTGTATTTGCGTTGATTATCAGAAGCCCCTGACCATCCCGCTCTACGCGAAGCTGAAGAGCCAAACCTGCAAAATCGCCTTTTCCCCTGTACGTGTAACGTCCCTGAGGAATCTTAGACCCACGGAACCGTTTAAGAACAAAACTCATTTTCACACATCCCTTCCCTTAACCAACTCCCCCTCCGGCACAGGCACAAGCACAAGACACACATGCGCAGGCACAAGCACAGGAAGCACAGGCACAAACACAACTGGACTTGTGATGAGCAGGCTTTCTAGAAGATTTCGGAGGCGCCATAGGAAGTATGGAGTTGGCAAACTTTTCGAGGTTGGTGACGATGTTGTTTGAGGTGTTTTCAACAGCTGTTGCGATGTCGTTGGCGAAGTCTGCTCCAGGAATTGTTGGAGGCTTCGCCGCTTCATTTGGTGTTTTGATGTTTGGTTCGTATGTGGGTCGGGGATGATAGTACCTGTAGCTGTACCAGTACCAAAGCCAGAGAGGACTTGGCTGAAAAGCTAAATTGTCAAACGCTGTTTCAGTACGTGCCTTTACGTTCGGGTCAAGGAGAAGCCACAGAAGCTGCTCATCATATGCTTTTGATGACAACTCTGCAGTGCCTGCCTGCTCCACCTGCTCCCAAGCCTTTGTTACCATCTTTTGGTAATAGTTTATGGTATCGCTTCTGCAGTAACCCCGCAGTTTCTCTTCAACTGTTTGCCTGAGAAACATGATTATCTGAGCAAGTTTCTCTTCATCCAAGGTCCCGTCGTCCTTGATGGCGTTAAGAAAATCGATTTCATAGTAACGAAGAGTCACTTCTGGTGTCCCCGTCTTGTTCTTGAAGGCATCCATGATCCGAAGTTCAAGCACAGGTGCCCCTACTTCAGCCCAGACTGCCCTCTTCTTCAAGAGGCTGTACAGTATCTCTGTGACTATCTGAGTTGGCTTCATGTCAAGAAGATACGAGGCTTCGACAGCAGTTAGACCTCGCCTTATTCCGAGGGCTTCAACACCGATGGTAGGCTTCTTATAGGGACTCTTACGGGAAATGATGAGAACTACAATAACACCAATACCAACCACACCAAACAGCAGAAGAACACCCAAATACTCCTGAACAAACTCAGACACAGCATCCCTTGTTTTATACACATCCACATACTCTTTAGGAAAAGAAACCCCAAAATCAGCTTTCTGACCCGGAGACAAACTGCGTTCCCAATAAATCGTCAACCTGCCATCCTCTAACTGAATGTTGTTCCAGTCCACCGACGTTTTCACCATGTCTTGGGTGACTCCAGATGGCAAAACAATCAGCACCCGAAGGTCAAGGACGCTTGCTTCATCCCACCATGTTGGAGTAAACTGCATGCCAACGTTGCCAGAGTTTTGGGTATCTTCCCATATCATGCCTGCAACGTTTGTGATGAGACTGAATCTGACTGTTTTTCCCGCTGTTAAGGGCGAGTTAAGGTCCACGCGCACCTTGTAGTCGCTTCCAGAACTTGCATCAGAAGCCGATAGAGTGTTACCTTTGTGGTTCTCGGCTGTTCCTATGTCGAAGTCTCTTGTGGGTTGACCAATGTATACGTAGTTTATAGCTGAGCCAGAATTGAGGGTTAAGCTAATGTCATAAAGGAGGTCAATGGTTCCGTCTTCAGGATTTATCCATATTTCTGCATATTCATGGTCCAGTTGATACTGCCTCTGGGCTGACACAGTGCCCACAAGCGTCACTAGAATAAACAATACAGATAGTGTGACAAGGAGAGTGTGGGGCTTCACCATTTTGGCTCCTCAGTTACCTCGAATGTGTGTTGACAGTAGGAGCATGTCGCGTAAGGAACCCCATCCACAATCTTGATTCGGTCAGCACCTATAGAAGCTGAACAGTGGGGGCACTTGATGGCAACAGCACTCATTCGACCTGAAAGCTCTAGTTGCTGGATAACAGTCTTTGGTTTTCGTGTTATGTAATAGGCTATTCCGAAACCCACAACAAAAAGCAGGGCAGCAACAATCAGCCGCAAGGGCGCATAAACTGAAGCTAAAGCAAATATGATACCAAAAAAGAAGAGAATCGCAACCAAAATTGCGCCTAGTGCCGTTTTGAGGTTCATAGTTACATTTGTAAAGGGCTTCAAGTAAATAATTTTACCGCAACAGAAACAAAACAAACGTTAAATTAGAAGGGACAAGTGTTTGTTGGGCAACCTCCAGCATATTCAGAGTCTGCAGTTACACTTTTTTCAGTAGCCAATTCCTTAGTCAACAGTGAACCAACATACAGAACCTGCTCCTTTTTGCTTCCGTAACGGTAAACCGTTATTCCTTTACACTTCAGCTTGTAAGCTAACAGATACACTTTCTTAACGTCTTCCACAGTCGCATCGGGAGGAAGATTCACTGTCTTCGAAACAGCATTGTCAACATGTTTCTGAAAAGCCGCCTGCATCTGCACATGCCATTCTGGGTTGATGTCCAATGAAGTGACAAAAATTCTCTGCAGATCTTCTGGTACCGTTTTTATCTTCTGTACGGAACCTGTCTTTGCAATCTCTAGCATTAGTTCCCTGCTGTAAAAGTCTCTTTCTTTGCCTATCTGCTCGAATGTGGGCTGTGTCTCCAGCAGCTTTGTGCCCTCCATGACGTTTCGGACAAAAGTTACAGCAAAAATTGGTTCTATTCCGCTTGAGCAGCCAGCAATTATGCTTATGGTTCCTGTGGGTGCAATGGTTGTGACTGTGGCGTTGCGGATTGTTTTGTAACCCCGCTTTTCCCAGAGGCTGCCCTTGAAGTTGGGGAAGGCTCCTCTTTGTTCGCCTGTTTCAACAGATTTCTTCGTAGCCTCATCATCAATAAATTTCATCACCTTTTCTGCTAAAGCTATGGCTTCCTCCGAATCGTAGGGAATACCTAACATGAAGAGCATGTCCGCGAAGCCCATGACGCCTAACCCAATCTTTCTGTTAGCCCTTGTGAGTTCTCTGATTTCGGGCACAGGAAACCTGTTAACGTCAATAACGTTATCCAAAAAATGAACCGCAACACAGACAACCCTTCGCAGCCTCTTCCAGTCCACGGCTTTGCCTTTGACCATCTTAGCCAAGTTGATGGAGCCCAGATTGCATGACTCAAAGGGCAGCAACGGCTGTTCTCCACACGGATTCGTGCTCCTAATCTCCTCCAACTGCGGAGTAGGATTATGCCTGTTTATTTCATCAATAAAAACTAGACCCGGGTCTCCTGTTCTCCAAGCATTTGAGGCTATCAAGTCAAAAACGTGACGAGCCCGCAGTTTTGTTTCAGCCTTTCCGTTTCTGGGATTTACTAGCTCATATTCAGCATCTTTCTTCACTGCCTTCATGAATTGGTCTGTAACTGCAACTGAGATGTTGAAGTTCGTCAAGATGCCTTCTCTGGATTTTGCTTCAATAAACTTTAGGATGTCAGGATGGTTCACGTCCAAGATTGCCATGTTGGCGCCTCTTCTTCGTCCTCCCTGTTTGATTACGTTGGTGGCTGCATCATAGATTGTCATGAACGAGACGGGTCCAGAGGCTATTCCCTTCGTGGAGCCCACTATGTCTCCTGCTGGTCTAAGTTTTGAGAAGGAGAATCCTGTTCCCCCGCCAGACTTGTGGATCATCGCCATATGCTTCAATGTAGTGAATATTTCATCTATCGAGTCTTCCACGGGCAAAACAAAACAGGCAGAGAGTTGACCCAGTCTGGTGCCCGCATTCATGAGAGTCGGAGAGTTGGGAAGAAACTCGCGGTCGGTCATAACCTGATAAAACGTTTTTTCCGTCTGGTTCACATCAGCCTTCTTATCGTAAAGACGGTCAGTCTCTGCCACAGCTCTGGCAACTCTACGGAACATTTGGCGCGGGGTCTCAACAACTTTTCCTTCATAGTCCTTCATGAGGTACCTGCTTTTCAGCACTTTAATGGCGTTGACGCCAAGCTTCATATCGTCAACTACACCAAAAAATTTTTTGAACTCTCTGATTTCTGTGCGTTTCTGACGGTACAAAATATATGCTTTAGCGACGTCAGCGTAGCTGTTTCTGATGAGAATCTCCTCAACAATGTCCTGAACGTTCTCGACGTTAGGAATTTTTGTCTCGAAACGTTTGTTGATGAGCTGCACAACATCTTCTGAAAGCTGTTTTGCCAACTCTTCGTCATCCTTCTGGACAGCATTTAATGCTTTAAGAATGGCAGCAGCTATCTTGTTTTCATCAAAACTGACTATCCTTCCATCCCTTTTAGTAATCTTAGAAACTCTGACCAATTCTGTTCCCCCATATTAACTGAGGTTAACACCTACTTTAAGCTTAACTAGAAACTGGTTGCTTGCAGCAGCTAGCTGCTCTGAATAGAAAAGAACATTAAGGACTAGCCAAATGTGGTGAAAACAAAAAAAGAAAAAAAGAGAATTATGAGCTTTGTTTTTTGTTTTATGTCATACCGCTGAGTTCGTGGTTAATCCACGGATAAAGTTGCCTGAGCTTCATCATTGCTTCATCGACTTTCGCTTGTGGATACTCATATGGGCGCATCTTGCCGCTGTTGTAGTCATCATAGCCTTTCATGTCGAAATGTCCGTGACCACACAAGAGGAACAGTATCGTCTTTTCTTCACCAGTTTCTTTACACTTAACTGCTTCGTCAATCGTAGCCTTTATTGCATGTGATGGTTCAGGAGCTGGAATTATTCCTTCAGTTTTGGTGAAAAGTTCTGCTGCTTCAAATATTTCAAGCTGATTGTATGCTCTAGATTGAAGAACGCCTTCATCTTTTAGTAGGCTGAGAGTTGGAGCCATTCCGTGATAACGTAATCCTCCAGCGTGGATTGGGGCAGGTATGAATGTGTGACCTACTGTATGCATTTTGACCAAGGGTATGATTCTTGCGGTGTCGCCGTGATCGTACGTGTAATAGCCTTTTGTGACTTTAGGAACTGCTGAAGACTCAACCGCTATGAACTCGGCCTCTTTGGGAGCTTTACCTTTTACTTTGTCGTGGTAGAATGGCCAGTAGAGTCCTGAGAAACTGCTTCCTCCACCTATACAGCCGATGATTTGATCAGGATATTCATCAACCATCGCCAGTTGTTTCTGGGTTTCAAGACCAATAACCGTCTGATGCAACAGAACATGATTAACAACGCTTCCGATAGTATACTTCACGCCTTCAGTATTGAGAGCTTCTTCAACTGCTTCGCTAATTGCTATACCGAGACTGCCTGTGCTTTCTGGATTACCCTCCAGAACGGTTCTGCCGCTTTTAGTTCTGTTTGTTGGGCTTGGAAACACCTCGGCACCCCAAGTCTCTATCAAACTTTTTCTGTATGGCTTCTGGTAGTAGCTTGCGCTTACCATGTAAACCGTAGCTTTAACACCAAACAGTTGAGCGCTGTAAGACAAGGCAGAACCCCACTGTCCTGCACCTGTCTCTGTTGTCACTCGTTCCAGTCCTTCTTTTGCAGCGTAATATGCTTGCGCAACAGCAGTGTTTGTCTTGTGGCTTCCTGGAGGGCTAACTCCCTCGTATTTGTAGTAAATATTTGCTGGGGTTTTCAATGCTTTCTCGAGACCAGTTGCCCTGAATAGGGGGCTAGGTCTCCAGATTCGATAAACTTCACGTACTGGCTCAGGTATATCTATCCACCGTTCCATGCTATATTCCTGTTTGAGGCACTCAAGGGGAAACAGTGGAGGTGGAAGCTTCACTGGCTCCTTTGTTCCTGGATGTATCATAGGTGGCAATGGTTTAGGCAGGTCTGGCTGAATGTTGTACCATTGTTTGGGGATTTCTTCTTCATCTAGCAATATCTTTTTAGATACCATGACTAATCACTTCTTTTTCGGGTTTGAGAATAACCCTTTTTTATACCATGAGGTTCTTATATAAGCTTTACCGAATAACAATTTACCTTAAGGAGAGACACTTATGTGGAGCCAAATCAAGAAATTCTTCAAAGATTTCCCCGCACAGGAACGTGTTGCAGGTCTTTTGTTTGAGCGCGGCTTCCAAGTTCGCGAAGATGGCAAGGTAGTCAGCGGCGGAATAGAGATACCTCACACACAGATTGCACAGGAAGTGGGTGTTGAACGCCGAGCCGTAGACAGCACGGTTCAAACAATACTTGAGAAGAAGGAACTGAAACGAATTTACATGAATCTTAAGCAAGTGTGCTCGCTACAGGAAGTTGCCAGAGAGTTTAACCTGAGTGTGATTGTCTTTGTTCCCGAGAATGCTGCCCAGACAGGAATCATAGCTGATGTTACGAAAATCGTGTCAGAGAATGGCCTCAGCATAAGGCAGGCGCTGGCTGAAGACCCCAGCACAAGTGAGCACCCCCAGCTAACACTGATTCTTGAAGGAGAACTCCATTCAGATTTAATCGGAGAGATAAGGAGACTTCCTGGAACCAG
>JAFGGM010000046.1 GCA_016930555.1 Candidatus Bathyarchaeum sp. | reverse complement strand
TCCAAACTCAGGTTTCAACTCTTCAAGCTGGCGTTACTGCCTTGGAGGCTGATAAGAGCATGTTGGAAACTCAGGTTTCAATTCTGCAAACTAACCTTGAAACCTTCGAAACTACTGTTGGAATCCTCCAATTCCAAGTTGAATCATTGGAAAATGAAAAAACCTCTTTGGAAACACAAATTGCAACCCTCACTACAGAGGTGGCTAACTTGGAAACCGAAGTCATCATAAGCTATGATGCAGGCTATGATGCAGGCTATGTTCAAGGCACAGATGATTTGATTCAAACTGGCTATTACACTATGGACCCAACATATAACGAGACGATTTCCTTCATAGAATCAGATGAAACAGACCAAAACGAGTATACCCCAGATTATGTTTGTTACGATTTCACAGCCGATTTAATTACCAACGCTGCCCAATTAGGTTACAGATGCGGATTCGTATATATCGAGTTTTCCACCAGCGCCCACGCAATAGCCTGTTTCAATACCTCAGACGCTGGACTGATTTTCATAGAACCTCAAAACGATGAAATCGTAGACATCGCCGTCGGTCAACATTATTTGGGTCACACCATAGTAAAAATTGGTATAGTCTGGTAAACAAAGAACTCAAAAAACTTTAATCAAGTTTTGTTGCTTATTCATAAAGGGCGATTCATTAAGCTAGGGCTTCCTTGATGGGGTCTTCAGGGCAGTCTTTCACAGTGCTGTGAACTATGAACGTTTCCGTTTCTTTTACACCATTCAAGTCATGAATTTTTTTTACCAGATCTGTTAACTCTTTGTTATTCTTCACCAGCACTTTTGCTATGCTATCATATTTGCCGAAGATTCTTTGGAACTCAGCCACCTGTGAAAAGCTTTTTACAATTTCTTCAGTTTCTTTTCTGAGCTCGCTTCGTGGGTCTTCCCGCATCAATATGTATGCCTGAATGGATAGACCCAAAATTTCAGCTTCCATTTTTGGAAAAAATGAGAGCATCAATCCAGATGTGCGCATTTGTTCAATTTTTTTTGCTATTGTTTGTCGTGTAACGCCCAAGTCTTCTGCTATTTTGACTACAGGGCGTTGTCCTTTCTCTAACAAGTTGAGTAAGATCTTTTTTTCCAAATCTTTAGTTTTTAACATTTTGTTAACGTAAGCTTTAAATGTGTTAGCAGTTTTTAAACTTTTCCAACTATCAATCAACATAGAGTAATAGATGATAAATTATGAACCCATATATTGATGCTATGCGACCTAAACTAAGCGATTCCGATTACAAGAAATTATGTGCAATATCTATTCCCAAAGTCCATGAATTCATTGCCAAGTCTGCAGACCTCTGTAACGCAGAGCACATCTTCATCTGCAGCGATTCCCAAGAGGACAAAGATTACATTCGCAACCAAGCAATTACTACCAAAGAAGAGGCTCACCTGAACATCAAAGGGCATACCGTCCACTTTGATGGCTATCATGATCAGGGACGAGACCGTGAAGCCACAAAATATCTTGTACCCAAACGAGTTTTCCTCAGCAAAGCCCTGAACCAAATTGACAGGCAAGAAGGTCTAGCAGAAGTAAAAGGAACCCTCAGAGACTCCATGACAGGTCGAACAATGATTGCTCGTTTTCTTTCTTTGGGACCCACAAACTCGGTATTCACGATTCTTGGACTACAATGCACTGATTCATGGTATGTAGCCCACTCAGAAGACCTTCTATATAGGTCTGGCTACAAAGTCTTTACCCAATCGAGTCCAGACACTGACTTTCTACGTGTCTTACATTCATCAGGGAAACTAACTGAGCGAATGGTTAGTGAAGAATACAACAAAAAAAGAATCTACATCGACTACATGGATAACACCATCTACAGCGTCAACACTCAATACGCAGGCAACTCGATAGGCTTCAAGAAACTTGCCTTCCGTTTAGCCATCAGAAAAGCAAACACTGAAGGATGGCTAGCCGAACACATGATGCTAATGGGGGTCCATGGTCCTGGTGGTCGCAAAACATACTTTGCTGGCGCCTTTCCAAGCGCCTGTGGCAAAACATCTACAGCCATGTTGCCCGGAGAAACTATCTTGGGTGACGACATTGCATACATACGTGAGATTGATTCAGTTGCAAGAGCTGTAAATGTTGAATCAGGAATTTTCGGAATAATAAAAGACGTTAACCCCGTTGATGATGTTTCAATCTATAATGTGCTTCATGAACCCGGAGAAATCATCTTTTCTAATGTGCTGATAAAGGATGGTAAACCTTACTGGCTTGGAATGGGCTGTGAACTTCCTGAAGACGGAATCAATTTTTCAGGAAAATGGCATAAGGGAAAGAAGGATGAAGCAGGTAACGAAATTCCGGCTGCCCACAAAAATGCCCGATATGCTGTAACACTTACAGCTTTAGATAATTGCGACCCTGAGTTAGAAAATCCTCAGGGAGTTGAGTTGAAGGGCATAATGTATGGCGGACGAGACGCTAAGGCCTATGTACCTGTTCAGCAAAGCTTTGATTGGGACCACGGAATCATCGCCTATGGAGCATCTTTGGAAACAGAAACAACCTTTGCCACAATCGGCGAAGAGGGTGTCCCAGAAATTAACATGATGAGCATTCAAGACTTTATTTCCATTCCCTTAGGAAAGAACGTCCGAAACAATCTGGACTTCGGAAAGAAGGTTGAGAAGCCTCCTGTCGTTTTTGGTGTCAACTATTTCCTGAAAGATAAAATAGGCAATTATCTTAACGACCCTAAGGACAAACATGTTTGGGTTAAATGGATGGAACTTCGTGTCCACGGTGAAGTGGATGCAATACAAACTCCCACAGGCTACATCCCAGAATATGAGGATTTGCGTAAGCTGTTCAAGCAGGTACGGAATAAAGATTACACTAAAGCAGAATACGTTGCCCAATTCAGTATTCGAGTTCAAGAAAACATGGCAAAAATCAAGCGCGTGAGGAAATTCTATAAGAAAAACGTTACGTATACTCCGGAAGTAGTGTTCTGGGTTTTGAACCAGCAGTATGAGCGACTCCTTAATGCCAAAGAAAAGTATGGTAACTACATTTCACCCGAAAAATTCAAAGAATTGAGTTGAAATATTTCCCTTTTTTCTTGGTTTCTTCTTGTAGAAACGGAAAATCTATAGGCTAGTCCTAAATAGAACATTAACAAACCATAAAGCAATGTTGCCTCGGTGGCTCAGCCCGGTAGAGCGGCAGCCTTGTAAGCTGTTGGTCGCGGGATCAAATCCCGCCCGAGGCTCCACATAAAATTTCACACTTGATTGTAGTTCTCTACTAAAAAATTATAATTTTTGGGTAGGTTTCTGTTTTCGAAAAAGAAAATTTAGAACAAAAGAACAAAACATGACTAAATTTGAGTCTGAAATGCTTATTTTTATTGTGGTTGATGGAGAGCGGGCTATGATCGACAATATGAACCGCTATTTTTTAATGCATAAACGTAACTTGCAAATTGCAAATTTTCTGGATTCTCTATGTTAATGTATCGATATCCTATTTTCGCGAATAAGACCTTCATTATTTTAATTTCCAGTAGTAAGGCTCCTTTTTGAAAGGTATTTTCTATGGCTGCTGTGAAATTTTCAATTCTATAGGGGATATCTTCTTTACTTAGTGAGTAGTTGTTTTTTAGATGCAAATAGACTGCTTGTTTTGTGTTTTCTCCCAGCCAGCCTAAGCCTTCGTCTATAGATTCCAGTAGAACCTTTTCAAAGATCATGGAGTTGTTCAACCAGAGATTCCAACAATTTGTTTTCTTCTACCTTGCTTAACCTTTTTTGTGAATAACCTTCACTTGAGTAGTCTTTCACAGTAGTTTTAAAATGGGTTCGATATAAATTCCAATTTGTTGTATATACAGCCATTTTTTTCACCTTTTGTTTTTATGTTCGATTGTTGTTCTGTTTTACCTCAATACACAATATATCGTGAATCTTAATATACGCTATTTCTCCATTAGAAATGTTACGAAAACCGATATATGTCAAAAAAAATACATATTAAATAAACAGTCCACTAAGCGCGAGCATCTATTAATTAATTTATTAGATGTAGGCGCAGAGAATTTTTCCTATCTATAAATTACTTCTCGTTTCTTATTACTAAAAAACTCGTTATGAATAGGAAAGCAGCAATGATTCCCATAACTGGTCCAATAAAGTCTACAATTTCGTAGTAGTTGTAGCCGTATGTGATTGAGTAATAGAATATCTCTATGATTTCTCCTGCTGCTGAGACAAGCAGGAATATGCTTGCTAACAAGAGGATGGTTGACACCTTCTTCATCTGTTTCATTTTGTCTCCACAATCCATGCTTCAGTAACTATTCCATTTACCCTTTTATGATATTTCTCTACCACAACGCCCAAATGTCATATGCATATCTTTCAGCTAGAAACATTTTTATTTTCTTCACTGATTGATTCGACTTTTCCTTTGTCTGTTGCCTCCGCCTTAATTTCTTCTGCTAGTGACTGCTTTGAAATCAGCATATAGTCTGCCCATGCAGCAAAGAATCCGCGGTCATAATCTGAATGAATCTTGTTCTTGTACTCCGCCAGAAAGTCTTTCCTGAAATTTTTCAGCTCTTTTTCGTCCTCAAAGTCTAACTTCTTGATGAAGGCATAGGAATCACTTGATTTCTGGGCTAACAGTATACCGTCTAAGGCATGAAGGTATCCGCTGTTCCATTCAGTTTCGTTTGTTTTGTTTCTTATTCGCTCAAGTACACGCTCTGCTTCAGCAAACCGTCTTCCTTTTATGAGTTGAAAGAATCTGACTACAAACATTTTTGAAATCGGCATATTCGTTATTTCTCCATTTCTGTTGTGTCTTCTATTCCTCTTTCTGAAATCCTGAATATCCCTTCCCCCTCAGGCAAATGTGGACTCGAGACAATACGTGCGATTCTCACTGGTCCGCGGGCAGATTTTCGAAGAAAAATGCGAGTGTGACTGGTGTGGGCAACTATATGACCTCCTACGGGATGTATGGCATCGCCAAAGAAAACGTCTGGCTTGGACATAACCTGATTTGTAACAACTGCTACTGCATTGAATGCTCTGGCTAACCGAATCAGCATGTGCATGTGCTTGTTGAGTTTCTGCTGTCTCTCTTGTAGCATCTCTCTGCCCAGATACTCGCTTCTGAAGTGCGACGTCAAAGAATCAATTACAATCAAGCGAATTCCGTTTTCTTTAATCACTTTGTCAGAGTTCTCTAAAAGAAACATCTGATGATCTGAAGTGTAGGCTTCAGCAAAAATGATTTTCTTGATCGCCTCTTCTGGGTCTAAGCCCACATTTTGTGCCATCTGAAAAATTCGTTCAGTCCTGAAAGTGTTCTCAGTATCTATGTAAAGAGCTGCTCCCCCTAATCCGCCTTCTTCAGGAGGCAACTGCACGTTTACGCACAGCTGGTGACAAATCTGGCTTTTGCCACTGCCATATTCTCCATAGAATTCTGTGATAGACTGTGATTCAATGCCCCCATTTAACAAATTGTCCAGCATGCTGCTTCCTGTTGTTAAACGAAGAACTGACTGCCGCATCTTCACAAGTTCGTCTCCTCTAATAAACTGGAGAGTCATACATGAGCGTGCTTTGCTGATTAACTCTCTAGCAGCCTTTTTACTTATTCCCGCTTTTTCCAGTTCCTTATCTGTAGCCATTCCAAGATTCTCGACAGTGCTGATTCCTATTTCTCGCAGCTTTTTGCACATGGCAGACCCTATGTTAAGGTCTTCTAAGCGTTCATACCTCTTCTTTCTTAGGACTGCCTCTTCACTCATTTTCTCTTCAAATCCAGATTATGACGGTAATTGTGCGGTGCACATTAAGGTTGTTAGACAATATAGCAGATAAAATGTTCGATAACGAAACCTTGGTAGCAATGCTGTTCTTTAGTAAAAAGTATAAGGTTAATCTCCTAATGCTCTGACAGAGAGGAACAATCTTGGTAACTGGAAAAACCGTTGAGAATGTAGCCGTCAAACTTATACAGCTCGCAGTCACGGAATTGCCTCAAGACGTGAAGGAGGCTCTCCACAAAGCATACAATGAAGAAACAAACAAAATAGGAAAGGCTCAACTGAAAGCAATCTTAGATAATGTAAACTTAGCTGAGAAAACATGCGCTCCCATGTGCCAAGACACTGGCGTAATAATCTTTCATGTGAAGGCAGGCAGCAAAGTAGACGGACTAGACAATGTTGAAACTGCCTTACGGAACGCTGCAGTAAGGGCGACTAAGGAAATTCCTCTTCGTCCCAATGCCGTCAATCCCTTCACTCAAAAGAACACAGGAAACAATACTGGGCGATTCATACCCTATATACACTGGGAAATAGTGGTTGGAGAGACTCTAGAAATCACCGTTATGCCCAAAGGAGGCGGTTCAGAAAACGTCTCCGCCCTCGCTATGCTAAGCCCAAATCAAGGAATAAGCGGTTTCAAAAAATTTGTTATTGACACAGTAATCAAGGCTGGAGCAAAACCCTGTCCTCCAACAGTTTTGGGAGTTGCAGTCGGCGGCGGAGCTGAAATAGCTATGAATTTAGCCAAAGCAGCTCTACTCAAACCTCTGAATCAACCCAATCCCAACCCTGAACTGGCAAAACTTGAACAGGAATTACGGGAAGCCGCAAACTCTACAGGAATCGGACCCATGGGTTTAGGAGGCAAAACAACAGTACTGGCTGTGAAGATTGATTACGCACATAGGCACCCTGCCTCGTATCCTGTGGCTGTTGTGGTTCAATGCTGGGCAGCCAGAAGAGCCACAGCAAGAATCTATTCTGATGGAACAATAGAATACTTGACTCATAAGGTGGCATAATACAAGAATGGCAGTTTACAGGCTTAGCACCCCGATTTCAGAGGAAATAGTTAGAAAACTCCAAGTGAACGATAAAGTGTACCTGTCAGGAACAATTGTTACTGCACGGGATGCAGGACACAGAAGAGCCCTACGATTCCATAATGAGGGAAGGCAGCTTCCCATCAATCTGGATGGATTGGCAGTCTTTCATTGTGGACCCTTAATGAGACAGGAGAATAAAAGCTGGAGAGTAGTGGCTGCAGGTCCAACTACAAGTTCGCGCATGGAACCTTTCGAGGACCAATTCATCAAACTTTTCAAAATTCGTATGATAATAGGGAAAGGGGGCATGGGCAAAAAGGCCGTAAACGCCATGAAAAAGTATGGTGCAGTGTACGGGGCATTCACTGGAGGAGCAGCGGTTCTGGCAGCCAAAGCCATAAAACGTGTGAAAGGCGTGGAGTGGAGCGATTTGGGAATGCCTGAAGCTATGTGGATACTGGAAGTTGAAGACTTTGGACCCTTAACAGTAGCCATCGACACTCACGGAAACAATCTCTTCGAAATCATCCAAACCAAAGTTGACAAAACGAAAGAGCAAATCTACAAAAAACTGGGCATAAAATAGGCTACGCTTTCTGGGCAGCCAAATCTGATAGTATCTTTTTCACCATGTTTGCTGGGGCGTCTGTCCTGAATCCTCTGCTGTTAAAATGTGTTAGAACCGCCTGGAAACCTGCCTCTTTTAATTTGTCGAGCACTTTCTTTTGAGCTGGAACAGGCAAATTCAGTTTATCGCAGATTTTGTCCACAGCAAAGTAGGTGACTGGAGTCTCAGCCTCATTCTTGACCAAAGACAGTATCTTAAGAAGCCTCTTTTCCTGCCTCAACCCCCTTTCTCCAGCCTCAAGTTCCATCAGGGAACAAAACTTTTTGTCCACTACCCTGCCGAGCCACAAGGGGCCAGCTACACTCAAATTCGCTCCACAACTAGGACAAATATGCTTTAGGGGAGAAACTATTCCCGTAACTGTTTCTCTGTGAAAACACGAAAAACAGTGAAGAATGTAACCCATCTGCTGAACGCTTAAGTCTGCTCGTCTAGCGCCATAATGAACGCTCGCATATGCTCTGACGTAATGGTCAATGCTGTGAGTGAACTTAACTTCAATGCCTATTTCATGTTTTGCAGCCATCATAGTTAGGCATCCAGTTAAGAGGCGAACAGCAAGCTCATGACAATATTCTGTACGTAAAGGTTGTCCCCCATACTTTCGGAGGCATGAACGAGCATGAACCCCACATAACGGAGCCATGTCCGTGGCAGTTAACGCAAGCAAACCTCCGTTACGTAAAGCCCGTATAGCCGAGTCCATGTAGGGCACTGGGGGTCCAAAAGGGTCAATATCTATGTAATCAAATCGTTTTCTGGGCGCCGCATTCCTGCTTAAAAACAGGTTAGCATCTTCATTAGCTACCTCAACGCGACCATCTACTTTGTTTAATTCAGCATTAAATCGTGCAAGCTGAGCCGATTCTGGCTTAATATCATTCAAAACAACTCTACGAACTCCCTCTACTTCCACCGCAAATCGAACGCCACGAAGTCCACAACCTGTTAACGGTTCACAAACTGAAACCTCTCTTCCCAAAAGCTTATGGTGAGTCTGCAATGCAATAACTGCCAAGTCCCTGTTCAGTTCCATTACAGGATTATAGAATACTGGAGCCTTGGAAGGAGCATAATCAGACGGTTTCTTCACGTATGCACTCAGCCTTGGGACCACTACCTTGACTTTTCCTTCAACTACCTTTTCAGTAGGGAAACCAAAGCTTATCCTTCACACATCCGTTGTACACACTGAACCTTTAATTATCAAAACTAGATATTAGGGTTCGTCTAACAAATGCATGGTGTTCACTCTGAAACCAATACTACTCATCACTGGACCATCAGGAATCGGCAAAACAAGCATACTAAGAAGAACAGTAACCGAACTCAAGAACAGACAATATGATGTCGGTGGTATGATCTGCCGTGAAGTCCGTGAGGCAGGAGTGAGAGTAGGTTTCGAAATCATTGATTTGTCCACAGGATCCAGAGGATGGTTAGCCCATGTGAACCAGCCAACAGGACCCAAAATAGGCAAGTACCGTGTAAATATAACCGACCTTGAAGTCATTGGCGTAGGTGCTGTTCTTAATGCCGTTCAAAATGCGGATATAGTTGCCGTGGACGAGATAGGACCGATGGAGTTGTCTTCAACTGCTTTTAATGATACCCTTGTTAAAGCTGTGGAAAGTAGCAAACCAATGTTAGGAACAATCCATTACGGTCTAAGCAATTCTCTAGTTAACAGCATCAAAACAAGAGAAGAAGCAGAACTTCTTAAAGTAACCTACGAGAACCGGGAAGACCTCCATATTATGATTGCCAACAGAATAAACGAACATTTGACAGGAAGTGAATAATCCAGTTTCGCTTGTTTGCATAGCTGGTTTTCGAGAAAACTGCCAAAGGCTTCATAAATATGCATTACCATATTATCTTGGTTGGGCGATAAAGATGCCAATTGAAGGTAAATTGTACTTATGGGGAGAAAAAGTAAAGTATGTTCCAGAAGAGACAGGCGTCTACGCTTTTTACGACAAAAACAGAATCTTAATATACCTTGGCGGGAGCGCCAACCTCCGGCAAACCTTCACTAAATACAGGGAAACTAACTTTTCTGATGATCCACGCAAACGCGAAACTGTATACTATCGAAGAATGGGTGCCCAAAATTGGGAAGAAAGAGTTAAGAATCTTCTAAACGAATATAAAATGGATTGTGGAGACATACCTAAGTTGAATAATACTTTGAAAACAGGAGAAAAAGTTACTCCCGAATGGGGCTTCTACTTTTATGAAGCTTTCAACAAACCCCTTTTTGAGGCAGCCTTTAATCTAGATGATCTCAGAAAGAAGATTACTAAAGTTCCAGTTACTTCTCTAGAATTTCATCAGAACCGAGGAGATTTTGCTCGATGGATTCGTGATGTTTTCAAAGAAACTCAGTTGGCTGAACGAATTTCAAGGATGTCCAGTAGTGGAGAAGATCTAAGGCTGATGCTGTTGAGTGCTTTAGGTAACCCTGAAGTAGCTGAATGTCCTGAATGCGGAACCCTGTCGAAGCCAGAAAAGACCTGGGAGATGGCTGGAAGGCCAAGTAAGACTGGTGAAAGATTGCAGTTGACGATAGCTCTGTACAAATGCGAAGATTGCGACAAAACCTTTAGAAAAGTAGTCAAAAAAGAGAAAATCAAAGCATAGCATTCTCTCAAAACTGTATTTG
>JAFGGM010000045.1 GCA_016930555.1 Candidatus Bathyarchaeum sp. | reverse complement strand
GGACATTGATAATCTGCCTTCGGGCAGCTTATCCAGGTCATACTGTCAGATTCAGTCAATTTTGTTTACTATAGATATTATTATGTAAATGGCAGTTATTCAGATGTGACAATCACCCAAAATTTATGCAGGATATTTAGATATTTACTATTGTTGCTCTTGTCTATCCGGAAGTTTCACATAATCTCCTTCAGGTGAACGATATATTGCCATAATTTGGAGATTCTCCCATTCTTCTTCTACTCTTCTACCAATTTGTATAGCAATGACTTCAGCTTTGGGGTCCTTTTTTGTAGGAAATACACTAACTGATAAAATACTACCATCTGGAAGAGGTACTCTAAAATTTGCTTTTGGTGGAGCCATACTTCATTTTCACCATAAACCATTGAATACGCCATACTTTTATTTTTTTAGGCTGGCTGTATCAAGAAAATCATTCCAGCGATTGCAATCAAAATTTGAACAAATACAATGAAGAGCACAACATCTCTTTCGTACACTTTCGCCTTGACTTTTTTCAACACCCATATAGCCAGATGTGTTGTGTCATAGAGATGATCATAAGGCAATTCTAGCGAACCATCTGAGTTAGGTTTAGCGAAGGCCTGAACATCCCCCACCTTATCAATGACTCTGGCTCTGAAATACAGTAGCATTTCCAAGAAATAAGGCATAAAGAGCCACATTGCAAGTCTCTCCATGCTTCCCAGAATAGCTAAGGTGGCAATCATGGCTCCAATCGAATAACTAAATGAGTTACCTGGAAACACCTTTGCTGGATACCAATTAAAGGCCAAAAATGCAAGTAAACTGGCATAAACAATGAAGGCAACCAATGCAATCCATAGTCTTCCAGTAATTAGTCCTGTGAAACCGAATACAGCAAATATTACGAGGCTCATGCTTGTTTCTAGTCCGTTGTAGCCGGCGAGGAGATTGAATCCGTTTGTGGAGCCGATTACTCCCAATGGAACAACCATCAGGGGATAAAGTAGCTGCAAATCGACGTCACCCAAAATGGGGAAGTTTATGGTTGATGTCCCAGCGTTTATGACAATTAATGGAAGGGCTATGGGAATTGTTAACAAAACTTTCTGAAGTTGACCCAGTCCATCTTTCCAGCCTAGCACATCGTCGATAAAGCCTATGAATCCCGCCAACAAGATTGTAGCTGAAATCGCAAATACTTCGATAACGTGAGTGAATTGGACTCCGATAAGGGAGAAGCTTTTCATGAAAATGTAGGAAAATAGAGAGAAACAGATTACTATGGCAACAACTAAGCCTCCTGATCTTGGAATCAAGGGTTTGTCAGGTTTATTCATGTCCTTTCCAACGAGGTTTGATAATTTAGCTGAACTGATCCATTTCTTTGTTAGAAACAGGGTTAAACTAAAACTGAACAGAAGAATCAGACCCGATAGAACCATCTCATCTAATTCAACAGGAATAAAGTCTAAGAAACCTGCAAAACTTGTGATGACCCAAGTGGCAACAGCGGACAGCAAAGTTGATAATAATAGCACAGCCATTTTCATTGCCTCAGTTAATGTATCAGTAAATCAGGAATTTTCTTTTCACCTGTTTCAAAAAGCATCTGTAAAAATGAAGACTTAAGCATTGCCCAACAAAGAACAGTATCTGACAGGAAAATCCTTATTATTTTGTCCAGATGCCTCTTCCGAGTCCGCGGTACACAAAATCCGCCCGCTCTGCCTTGACTGGATCAATAACTTGTCCCATGTCCACTATTGCTGCTGGCTGTTTCATTAGTATCTGAATTCTATGCAGATTCATTTTTGTGAAACGTTCATGGGCTACCGCCACTACTAGGCAGTCTGCTCCCTCAACGGTCTTTGATAAATTTGGTTCAGCATTGTAACCCATACTTAAAAGTTCATTGTGAGTAAATAATGGGTCATAAACTTTAACTAAAGTGCCTCTCTTTTTCAGTTGGTTAACAAGCTTTTTTGTGGCAGAATTAGTTACTCTTTTGCTGTTTGGTAAAGAAGAGACGCCAAAAACGCAAATTTTGGATCGCTTCAAACTCTTTTGGCACGCTTTTAGGGCACTTCTTATTAGGCGCATGGCGTGGTCCAATGTTTCATCGTTTATTTTTGTAGCCAATGACAACATGCGAAGCTTAACGTCCACAGCTTCTGCTTCTTCAACTAGAAAATAGGAATCTCTTGCTTTGTGAAGTCCGGTCATCCTCGAAAATTTCAGAGGATTAATAATATTCAGTACTTTGGCGAAGTCTATTCCCGCCTTTTCACAGAATTGGGCGAACTCGTTTGCGAAGGCGATGTTAACGTCTTTGTATGATTCTTCGAGAAGTTTTACTGCTTCTGCAGTTTTTATACTTTTTACTCTGACGACTTGTCCCTTAGTGATTGTTTCAAGCAGTAGGCAAGCAACTTTCAGGCTTCGTTTGGTGATGCCTCCCACAACCTTTGTTCCATTAGGCACATCTTTTGAAGGGGTTGCTGAATTGTTTAATGTTGAAGAGTAGGCTAAGCCGAAGTCTGTTCCAGCTTCTAATCCTGAGGCGGTTTCCAAAGTTTCTTTCGCCACAGTTTCGGTCATGCCTGGACCCATTGTGTTCTGAAAGATAATCAAGGAACCTGCGATTAGGCTCATGCCGACGTCTCTGCAGGTTTTTTCGAGGCGTGTGTAGTCAGGTTTCTTCTTTTTGTCAAGAACAGTTGGGACACCAATTATGATGATGCCACTTTCTGAAACAGCTTTCCGAAGGTTGGTTGTTGCCCGGAATTTGTCGTTTCTTATTCGCGGTTCTACGAACCTGCGAAAAGTAGTTTCAGTGAACGGAGACTTTCCTTTCTTTAATTGGTGGACTGTATGGCTACTAGAGTCAACACCAATGACAGTGAAGTTTGCTTCTGTAAGAAGGCAAGAAGTAATTAAGCCAGTTCTTCCGAGACCTACAACACAGACAGTGAGTTCTTTCCGTTTTTCCTGCGACTCCAAGTCCTTAGCTGACAGTTGCATGACTCTAATCATTTTTTCTCCTCCACATCATTGCGCTTCTGGATTATTAATAGGTGCCGAACATTTTCGTTTCAAGTAGAATAAATAGAAAAAAATTTTGTTGGCTGAAATTGACAGATTCCTTTAAATTTTTCGAGTATTTTTTGAAAATCTGCACATCTTATATAATGTTAGTAGATTCTGAAACGTTTTCCTTTACTTCTTTGGAGTGGCAGACTGTAACGTGCTTGGATAAAGTAATGTTGTCGTTGATTGTTACGTAATCGCCAATTACACAACCTTCGCTGATTCTTGCATTTTCTCCTATTGTAACTGCTTCTCCGATAACTGCACCCCTTACTGTAGCATTGTCTGAAATTGTTGCCTCAGGAAAAACTACAGAATTTTCCAAAAGAACGTTTCTGCCCAAAACCGTGTCTCTTCCAACGATTACATAAGGACCTATCTGCGAGTTCTCTCCAACCGTAACTCCAGAATCAACCATAACAGGGTCGTTAATCACTACCTCCGCTCCCAGTTTAGCACCGAATCCAATAAGCCTCTTTTTTGTGCTCACGTCAAGCATGATTTTGTTTGCCCTGAGGTAATCTTCTGGTTTTCCGATGTCAATCCAGATGTCCGTGAATGTATGACCAAAAAGTTTTCCCTGTTTAGCCAGCTTCGGGAACACTTCCCGTTCAATGGAGACAGGTCGCCCAGCAGGAATGTAGTCAAAGATTTCGGGGTCCAGCACATATACTCCAGCGTTAATGAGGTTGCTGGGAGCTTTTCCAAGGGGAGCCTTTTCTACGAACTGGGTTATTCTGTTATCGTCGGTTAGTTTTACGGTTCCATATCTGCTGGGATCTTCAACACTGTAGAGTGCTATTGTTGCGACCGCCTCGTTTTCTTTGTGTTCATGTATGAGCCCCCTATAGTCGATGGTGGTGAATATGTCTCCATTCAGGACCAAAAATTGGTCTTCATGTCCGATGAGTTCTTCAGCGTATTTGATGGCTCCGCCTGTCCACATGGGAATTTTTTCTTTGGAATACGAGATTGTCATTCCATTTGTTGATTCGCCGTACCGTTTCATGAAGCTTTCAGCCATGAACTTTACAGCTAAGGTGACTCCTTTAACGCCTGTTTCAGCCAACCTTTCCAATGTATGATCAAGGAGAGGCTTATTCAATAGAGGAAACAGAAGCTTGGGTCGTGTGCAGCTTAGAGGTCGTAGCCTAGTTCCTACGCCTCCAGCGAGAATTATCGCCTTCAAATCTGGTTCAGTCCTGAAACAGTAGATGTGAGTTTCAGTCGTAAAAATTTTGTGAAGGAACAGTATGTTCTTGTGAAGCAGTTTTGGGTGAAATCCCTTTTTGGAAGATAAGCTTTAATTTGGGGCTTTCAGGTATGTTATCTCTTGTTGTCTAATGGGCGGGGGTTGCCAAGCCAGGTCAAAGGCGCAGCCCTGAGGCGGCTGTCCCGTAGGGGTTCGAGGGTTCGAATCCCTCTCCCCGCACTATAGCTGCATACAGGAACTTTTTTTGGGTGAAGTCTTGGCCAAGTGCAGAAGTCGATTCAAGAATTGATAATTATTCCAATACAATGATACGGAGATAATAGCCTATTTTGCAACGGGGATTCTGGGTGCACAAGTAGCTACTATTCTTGTTTCCTATGATTTCACACAAGTTTTCAATATAAATGGTGGATTTGAAGTTTGGGAGTCTGATGGCTATTCTGTTGTTCCAGAATTATCATAAATAATGCTTATTGCAAAATTAATGCTATCTAGAGTATTCGTTGTTTTAGTTGCCAGAAGAAAACATCAACGCTAGATTGTTTCTTGTATAATCAAAGTTAATCTATTGAGATATTTGGGTGGAGTATTTCTGAATCTGAAAAAAGTTTATTTAGTTTGGTGTCTTTGGGGGATTTGCAGTATCTCAACCTGAAACTTAGCTTTATCTCCCCCTGATGGCTCTGTTTTATTTTGGTTGGGGTACTGCTTTCTTCTTTCCTGTAGGTTATATATCAGGTTATCCCCTGTGGAACATATGGGGGGTGACCAATCTTGTCGTTGAAGAGCTTTTACATATCATATACAGCCAACCCAATTTCATATACAATAACATGTACACTCGTTTTTGGGGATTCACTTCTTGAATACAATTGACAATAAGAGGTAAATCATCAAAATTGAAAAATTCTTGGCTACAACTTTTTGCATATTGATGCTTTAGAGCGTATTTGCTCTGGCAGCAACAATAAATGTTAGTCAAGTCTGATTCTTTCGTCTGCTTGAAACTGTCCCCTTGCTATCCTGGTATGAGCCATTGTAGCCTTTCTTTGCTGCGCTTCCGAGTTCATGAAAAACTATCTGCACTATACGCTCCCATTCCCTTATTGGTACCTCTTTGTTGCTAACATTATGAAGATTGAGGGTCAACTGTCCACGGAAGCCAGGATCAACAACAGCAAAACTTCCTATAACCCCTTCCCGGGCAAGGGATGACCGGATGTGAAGATAAGCTGTTACATTCAAGCCCAGCTCCACTGTTTCCAGCGTAGCCACCAGTTCATACTGTTTCGGCTTCAGAACCACGCTCCTGGAACACCTAAGATCATAGCCTGCAGGATTCAAACACGCAGAAATGTCAGATGGTTCAAGCTTTATTTCACCTGTTTCCAGATGTTCTAGGATTTCAGAGTCAGACAGCACAGTCAAGGAAGTTCACAGCCTTCCATGAACGACATTGAACAAAAAGAATCTTTCTATGCATCTGCCTTTACTGGATTCCGAGCTCCTGAAGCATCTGGCAGGCTCTGCACAGGTTGCCAACGGTTGGTTCTCCACACGTTCGGCAGTTTTGTAGCTTCACTTTTTTTGTTGCAGCTTCTAGGGCTGGCCGTATTCTTTCCATTGAACGGAAAACAGTGAATAATGTTCCAGCATGCTTGTACTCCATTTGAGTCAACATGTTCCTTATGTCGTTCCTTAATGCAGTTTGAGCGTACGGACAGGTAATGGACTGAAACTCTATTCCTTTCAGGTAAGCATACAATACAACCTCTTTCTCTGGGACCATACACAAAGGTTTCACACGCTGCACAAAATTCGGATGAATCACGTCCAAAACTGGCTTCGAACGGGCAATCCGCATGGGGTCGCCATGAATAATATTCAGGAGCATGGTCTGGGTTTCATCGTCTAAACTGTGGGCGACAACAAGCTTGTCTACACCAGCCTCCCGAGCCATTGTGTTAATGGCTTTTCGTCTGAGTACTCCACAGTAGCTGCAGGGCAATAACCCGGTTTTTCCTCTTTCTTGGGTCAACTTCACGATTTCATCCATTGTGTACCCGAAAAGCTCTTTGAAGGAGGTGACCACATGTTCTATTCCAAGTTTTTGGCAATTCTTTTTTGCTATTTTCAGTGCCTCGTCCCTATAGTGTTGTATGCCTTCATCAACTGTACCTGCGCAGAGATGCACGTCTGGGAAAATTTTTTCGATTTTTGCTAATATGTAAAGGAGGGTGACGCTGTCTTTTCCTCCGGAGACAGCTATCATGATTTTGTCTTTTGGTCCTAGCATTTCATATTTGGCTACTGTCTTGCGTACCCTCTCTTCAACTGTTTTGCAGAAGCATCTTCCACAAAGATTCTCCCCTGAGTAACTTCGACCATATACGGCATCGTATCTTCCACATAGGGTACACAACATGATTTCGCGTCAACTCGAAGACATAGAACAGTTTTTTAGCTATGCTCGGATTATCTTAACTTTGCCTTTCTTTTAAGGGCTTTGAACACCCATTGAAGCTGTGACATTGAAGTTGTCTGAGAAATTCTGAATATGTGTTCAGTTTTTTTTGTTTTCAGTGATTATTTCTTCATGTTTATGGAAATATTTATATTTTGTTTTCCCGTTATTCTTGTTAAAATTGAACAAATTCGTTCAGTATAGATGTTGATTGAAGAAACCAGGAGAATTTGGTATGAAAGTTGCAGTTTCTTGGAGTGGCGGAATGGAATCAGCTGTATCCTTGAACAGGATATTAAAAGAAGGAAAACATGACGTTGAATACCTTGTTGCCTTTGTCTCTGAAACATGGCCCGCCAACTGTCACCCAGTTCCTATCATGGAACTTCAAGCTAAATCCATAGGAATTCCCCTACTGAAGCTTGCGGTTAAGGAACCGTTTGAAAAAACCTACCATGAAGAATGTGCAAAATTAGTTAAAATGGGAATTGAAGGTATTGTTACTGGAGACATTTACGTTGTAGATGAGTTGCATGGACGATGGATGGACAAAGTTACTGAAGGGCTTAACCTTAAAGTCATTATGCCTCTTTGGCAAGAAGACACCGGAAAGGTTCTAGATGAAGAAGTTTCATCAGGTTTCAAATCAGTTTTCACGTGCTTATTAAAGAGGTGTTTCACTGAAGAGTGGGCAGGACGAGAACTAAACATTGACTCTGTCCAAGACTTGAAGGAGCTAGCAAAAGAGAAAGGCATGGACCC
Organism: Candidatus Bathyarchaeum sp.; assembly: GCA_016930555.1. Classification (GTDB taxonomy): domain Archaea; phylum Thermoproteota; class Bathyarchaeia; order Bathyarchaeales; family Bathyarchaeaceae; genus Bathyarchaeum. Next base: position 932 of record JAFGGM010000045.1, on the reverse strand, counting down.
ATGTGGCGAGAACGGTGAATATCATACCATGACAATCGATGGTCCAATCTTCAATGAAAAAATTGAGATAGGTCAATTCGTCAAAAAACAAACTGACACACGTTTATATATAGAAATCAGCGAATTTTGCTTTAAACCTAAAAATTCTTGACACTATCGATATCGAGGATAGCTCTAGAAAATTTGCGCCAATTTTCTTCGAAGGTTTTAAGAACAAATCCCAGCATATCAAACTGGGATGGAGGTGATTCGATGATTGGAGCAGTAGTGTTCGTCATAGCTTTCGTCCTCTTTCTTTTGATTTCCCTTGCGATTCCAGGAGTGCCCCCAGGTCAGACGATATTGAATGCGCTCGTTCCTGACATTTACAATCAAGCAGTTGATCCTATGTACCAGCAGTTGGCTGAAGGAATAATTAACGGTGTAATCTATGGTATAATCATTTGGGTAGTCTACTCTATTGCCATTAACGTCTATAATCAGATGCGCGGACCAAAAGAAGTGGTCGTCAAAGTAGAAACAGAAAAATAGACAATTTAAATCTCAAAACTCTGAAGCTCGACCCTGATGTGCTTTCAGGGTTCACAATTTTTCTATATATTCTAGCGAAGCGAAAATGCTTTTTTTCTGGTTTGTTTGATGGCTACTGAGCATATTAATCCAATATATCTCTAAACCCGAATATTTCCAATGGAACAAATTTCAGATTTTCTCATGGAAGCATGTCCTGAATCAATTGAAGTCGTATACTTTTTCTGCATTCATTAAAAAACTAAATACGCTGGCAACGTCACCCGTTTTGTCCCGCAAAATTATCCTTTTTTAGACTAATCTTTGTGTTTTTCAAGCTTAGATAGGTAGCAGATTGCAATCAAATAAACTATTGTTGCAATAATTATTATTCCTAAACCAAAAATTGGATCATCCTTTTT
>JAFGGM010000044.1 GCA_016930555.1 Candidatus Bathyarchaeum sp. | reverse complement strand
TCCTCCAAATCCTTTACTGCTCTTTCAGGTTCTTCAGTTATCATTCTGACTAATCCGAATTCTCCAGCATCAGCGATTGACAAAGCAAAAATTTTCATCCGAAACTTGTCGATATGTTCGATCACTTCCGATAATGCACCCGGTCGGTTATCCAAAAAGACACTGACTTGTTTTATTGGCATTCCAATCCTCAAATCATAGAGGTTGCAAACAATATTTATATTTTCATATAGCTAACATCCTTCCTACTGTGGAGACCACAACTTTGCTTCGCTGTATTGATGTCTCAAAAGAGTTCGGAGGCCTTAAGGCATTAAGGGACGTAAATTTCACAGTGAAAAATGGTGAAATCACGGGACTTGTTGGTCCTAACGGCTCTGGAAAATCGACCCTTCTGAATGTCATTAGCGGAGTTTACAAACCAGACTCGGGAAAAATTGAATTCTTGAATGAGGACATCTCGAAGCTTCCTCCCCATCAAATATGCTACCGGGGAATAACAAAAACTTCCCAAACTGTCCAATCGTTCCCCGACATGACTGCCCTACAAAATGTGCAACTGGGGGCACTTTTTGGCAGAAAAACAGAAACAAACCCAAATGACAGAGCTACAGAACTTCTAGGTTTCGTGGGCTTAGACAAAGACAAGTTCAATGTTCCAGCCAAGAAATTGAATGTTATAGAATTAAGGCGCGTTCAGCTTGCAAGAGCCTTAGCTACCTCACCGAAACTGCTTCTGCTAGATGAACTTCTTACAGGCTTGACTCCGAAAGAAAGCGATGAAGCAATTGCTCTGGTGAAATGCATCAACAAACAGGGAGTAACTGTCCTCATAGTAGAGCATATCATGAGAGTCATTATGGGTCTGTGTGACAGAGTAGCCGTTCTTCATCATGGCGAAAAAATTTGTGAAGGAAAACCTAGAGAAGTATGCAATGACGAAAATGTGATAAATGTGTATTTGGGCAAGAAATTCTGTTTTGATGAGGAATTGTGATGCTAGAAGTCGAAAATCTTTCCGCAGGCTATGGTCTGATCCAAATACTTTGGGATGTCTCCTTCAAAATCAAGGAAAAAGAAATTGTCAGTATAATAGGTCCAAACGGTGCAGGCAAAACAACCCTCGTCAAAACAATCATGGGTTTACTGCCAGCAAAAAGTGGCACAATCAAGTTTAAAGGCGAAAACATTGAAAAGTTGCCTCCCTACGAAATTGTGAAGAAAAAAATCAGTTTAATTCCTGAAGGAAGAGACATTTTTCCCAAGTTGACTGTTGAGGAAAACATACTTTTGGGTGCGTACACGCTGAAAGATAAACAGCAGGTTAAGGAATCGCAGGAACGTATTTACCAAATTTTTCCAGTTCTGCAAAAGAAAGAGAAGGTTTTAGCTCAGACTCTCAGCGGTGGAGAACAGCAAATGCTAGTTATTGGCAGAAGTCTGATGTCAAACCCTAAACTCCTCATACTTGATGAGCCTTCCCTAGGTTTAGCGCCCATAATCGTAGCCAAGGTGCTCGATACCCTACGGCAGATAAATGAAGAGGGCGTTGCTATCCTTCTGGTTGAACAGAACATCCGCGACTCCCTAAACATTGCTGACAGAGGCTACGTTCTGGAAGAAGGCAAGATTATATTAGAAGGGGAAGGCAGAGAACTTTTGTCAAATGACCACATAGTGGAAGTGTATTTAGGTCTTTAATTGGAGAGTCTACGATGGCTAATCTGTACTGGAACAAAAAAATCGAAACCATCCCCCGAAACGAACTAGAAAAGCATCAATTCAAGCTCCTCAAGAACCTCGTAAAATATTGTTACGACAATTCAAAGTTTTACCGCAACCAATTCAAAAAAGCAGGAATAACACCCGATGACATAAAAACTCTGAAAGATGCACAAAAGATTCCTTTCACATCCAAGTTTGATTTAAGAGACAATTACCCCTTCGGCATGGTAGCCGTTCCCCCTGTAGAAATTGTTGAATTACATGCGTCAAGCGGAACAACAGGAAACCCTGTTGTTGGAGCATACACCCAAAACGACATGGATGTTTGGACAGAACTAATGGCACGTTCCCTCTACGCGACAGGTGTTAGAAAAGAGGACATAATGCACAATGCCTATGGCTACGGCCTATTCACGGGCGGTCTCGGTTTCCATTACGGAGCCCAAAAAATTGGGACAACAGTCTTGCCCATCAGCGGCGGAATGACAGAGAGGCAAATAAAACTCATGAAAGATTTGGGCTCAACCGTGCTCTGTTGCACTCCCAGTTATGCAATCTATCTTGGTGAAACCATGGCTCAAGGAGGAATCAACCCAAAAAAGGATCTTAAAATTAGGATGGGACTCTTTGGAGCAGAGCCATGGTCAGAGAAGATAAGGGAAAGAATCGAAGAAAAGCTCCAAATTGAAGCCTTTGACATTTATGGGTTGACTGAACTATGTGGTCCAGGCGTTTCAGTAGAATGCAGCGAACATAAAGGTTTGCATATTTGGGAAGACCATTTCCTAATTGAAACAGTTGACCCCAAAACAGGTGAGGTGTTGCCTGCTGGAGAAGAAGGCGAACTTGTTTTCACTACACTCACAAAAACTGGTCTTCCAATTTTACGGTTCAGAACCCGAGACATCTCAGTTATCGAAAATGAACAATGCTCTTGTGGAAGAACTCACTCCAGAATGCTGAGGGTAACAGGAAGATCAGACGACATGCTAATAATAAGAGGCGTTAACGTATTTCCCTCACAGATAGAATACGTAATAATGGGCTTTCCAGAACTGGAGGCACAATATCAAATAATTGTTGAAAGACCCGACGCCCTTGACGTATTCACCATAAAAGCTGAATTAACCGAAGCAAGCATGAAGCTGAGCCAAAACGAAATAGAAAAACTGAAGCTAAACATCAGACACAAAGTAAACAACGTAACAGGAATCTCGCCAATTGTCGAACTCGCAAAACCTGGCGAACTACCCAGAACTGTCGGAAAAGCAAAACGGGTCTTGGACATGCGATCAGGCAAGATTTGAAGGCTTTGATGGCATGAACGCAAAGATAGCTGTTGACAAACCTAACAGTTTCCTTCTACTCAATGGCGACGAAGCAGTAGCAAGAGGTGCCGTAGAAGCAGGAGTTAATGTAGCAACAGCATACCCTGGAACTCCATCAACAGAAATTCTTGAAACCATCGCTGAAGCAGCAAAAACTTTCGGAATATATGCAGAATGGAGCATAAACGAAATAGTTGCCATGGAGGTAGCTGCAGGCGCGTCAATGGCTGGCGTACGCTCTATCGTTTCTATGAAGCATGTTGGATTAAATGTTGCTGCTGACGCCGCAATGACCCTTGCCTACACTGGCGTTAAAGGCGGGATGGTTATTGCCGTCTGTGATGATCCTGCAATGCATAGCAGCCAGAATGAACAGGACACACGATATTTTTCGCTTCACTCGGACATTCCTCTTCTTGATGCGGGCAATCCTCAAGAAGCCATGGATATGACCCGTGAAGCCTTCAAGATAAGTGAACGTCTTCAGTTGCCTGTAATTGTTCGTTTGACTACTCGTGTGGCTCATGGAAAAGGGCGCGTCAGAATCAAGAATATTGCTGATAGTTGCCGAGATGCTGAGTTTGATAAGGATGCCTCACGGTGGGTTATGGTTCCATCCAATGCAATTAAACGCCATGCTGTTCTTAAGGAGAAACTGAAAAAGGCAAAACAACTTGTCAACCAGTCCGAATTTAATGTGGTTGAGGACAACGGAAGCGACATCGGGATTGTAGGTAGCGGCATCGGATACTATTACGCGAGGTCAGTGCTTGATGAAACCAAATTTTCTTGGCTGAAACTGGGTTTTGTTTATCCCTTTCCTAAGGAAGTTTTTGAGAAGTTTGCTTCCAAGGTCAAGAAGATAATTGTTGTTGAAGAACTAAAGCCATACATCGAAAGCAACATCAAATTCTTGCATCCAGACATCATGGGAAAAGCCAGCACGAAGTTGAGTGATGTCGGTGAATTCACTCCTGACGTTGTCAGAGATGCGTTTGTTGATTTGGGTTACTGCAAAAAGACTGAGCTACATGCTGAATTGGATTTGCCGTCTCGTCCTCCTATGTTGTGTCCAGGATGTCCACACAGAGCCTTCTATTATGCCCTGAATACCGTTAACCAATTTATTGACTGCAACCCCAAAAAGTGTAATGGCTGTGTTGTATGCGAGTATGTCTGCTCTATGGAGAAGGAAGCAACCTTCAATCCTGTCAAATCTAGAATAAGGGCTGTGCGCCTTGATACAATATCCAATATGGCGCTGGTTTGTAGAGTTTGTGAAGATGCGCCATGTGTTTCAGCCTGTCCAAAAGATGCCCTGAGGCAGTCATCCAAAGGCAGGACAATAGTTGTTGATGAGGAAAAATGCAATGGATGTGGATGGTGCATCGAAGCCTGCGAGTATGGCGCAATTACTTTACATCCAGAAACTTTGAAGGCGTTGGTGTGCGACACATGTGATGGCGACCCAGTCTGTATTCAATGGTGCCCTGAAAGTGCCCTGAGCTTGAAAGGCAGCAGTGAAGACAAAATTGTTACGGGCGATATCGGCTGCTACACCCTGGGATTCATGGCCCCTGTAAACACTGTTCAAAGTTGCCTTTGTATGGGTGCAGGAATTTCACAGGCTGCAGGTATGATTCACGCTGGAGTAAAAGACAAAGTTTTTGCTGTTATAGGCGACTCAACTTTTTTCCATGGTGGAATGCCTGGTTTACTTAATATTGCCTACAACAAATCGAATGTTTGCGTAGTCATACTGGATAATAGCACTGTGGCAATGACTGGGCATCAGCCGACTCCGGGTTCTGGGAAGAATGCTTTAGGTGAACAAACAAAGATTATTGAGTTGGCTGATGTTGCACGAAGTATGGGAATCGAAAAGGTTGAAATTGTTGACCCCTACGATGTTGATGTAACCAGGGAAGTCATAAAAGAAATTATGGATTACCGTGGACCTTCCGTGATTATATCTCGGAGACCTTGTCCTCTTTTAGTCAAAAAGGGACCAAGGAGGCAGGTTTTGGAGCAATGTAATGCTTGTGGTGTGTGCGTTGAACAGTTTGGTTGCCCAGCAATTTCCTTAACTTCTGAACGTGCTGAAATTGACCCAACCCTCTGTTATGGCTGTGGAGTCTGTGAAAAGATTTGTCCTTTTGATGCAATAAGGAGTATGTGACGGAATGGTGCTGAATATTATTTTTTCGGGTATAGGTGGGCAAGGAATCGTTGTTGCGAGTGACATCTTTTGTGAAGCTGCCCTTCTTGACGGCTGGGACGTAGCGAAGGCGGAAGTTCACGGGATGGCTCAGAGGGGCGGTTCCATTGTTGCCCATGTTAGGGTTGGCGAAAAGGTTCAGTCTCCGCTGATAGAGACTGGAAAAGCTGACGTGATACTAGGTTTTGAAGTGCTTGAAGCTGCAAGAGTTCTTCCAATGCTGAAAAAAGATGGAACAGTCATTGTGAACACCAAATATATTCAGCCTAGTACATCTGCTGCGGCATCAGCTAATTTGACTGTTGAAAAAATTTTGGGCATCATCCGAGCTCGGACAGAAAAAGTGTACGAAGTGGATGGAGTTGGCATTGCAACAAAACTTGGAAACATTCTTGCAGTCAACACAGTCCTTCTTGGTTCCATTTCTGCTATTCCAGAGAACCTCGTAACCCCCGAGTCTCTGGAGAAGGCTATCAGTGGCAGACTCAAGCAAAAATATGTGGAACTTAACCTAAAAGCCTTCAAAATGGGTAGTAAACAGGTTGATTTGGGTTAATCTTATTAACAGTCTATTTACAATACTTACGAACTTAGAGGAAACTAAGAATGGTAAATACTAAATTGGTTGCCGCAGTCGTTATCGTAATTATTGCAGTCGCTGCAGTTGTTGCTGTATGGCAATTTATGCCCGCATCTGATGAAACAATAAAAATTGGTCTCGTTGCCCCTCTTTCAATACCTGTAGGACAAGACATGGACAGAGCTGCCAAAATGGCTGCTGAAGAAATTAATGCCGATGGCGGAATTTATGTTGAATCGTTAGGTAAAAGACTTAAAATAGAAATTGTGGTCGCTGACACAGAAACTGCGAATCCCGAAGTTGCGCCAGCCGAGGTCACACGAGTCGTAGACCAGGGTGTTGACGTCCTTATTGGCGGATTCGGAAGTAGTGCTACCCTCGCGGGTCAAGTATACGCCATAGAACAAAAAGTTCCATATGTAATTACCGGTGCTTCAACACATCTTGTAACAAGAAGAGGATTCCTACCAGATGGGCATTCTCTGAAGATTGACGATCCTGAAGGAATGAGCTACATGTTCCATTACTGCACCACCGTTTATCACTACTCCGAAACAGTTGCACATTTCTTCGCTGAAGCCATGAAACCACTGCTTGAAAGCGAATATGGGTTGACAAGGAATCTCCGGCTTGCAGTTTTGTACCGTAACGATGCTTACGGACAAGGGGTCTGGGATGCAACTAAACAATTCATAGAAGATGACAACCTTCCAATAGACATTGTTGCTGAAGTGAACTACGAAACCACAAAAACAACTTTCCAAACAGAACTAACTACTGTTAAGAACGCTGAGCCTGATGCTGTATATGTTGTAGATTTTACAACAAATACTGCAGTCATCTACACGCAAGGACAAACTGATGTTGGGTTAAACAGCATCTATATAGCCGTTGAATGCTGTGAAGAACCAGAATTCTACACTGCACTAGGACAATATGGTGATGGCCAACTGCTAGAATCCAAATTTGCTTCTTATGCCGATGTAGATGGTGAATTCTATCTGCCAATGATGGACACCTACGTTGCTGACTACAAAGCAAAGTATGGTCAAGTTCCAGGAATGATGGGAGCTGACACATACGACGCGTTCTACATCGTAAAAGACGCTATCGAACGAGCAGGAACACTAGAGAAGAGTGCAGTTAGAGATGCCATAGAATCATGCGACATGGACCAGATGCTAATCATCACTCAAACAGGCAAAATCGAATTCGGAACAGATGAAGACAACTACCATGAAATTGACCCATTCACTTTCGTGGAACAGCTATACTATGATGAAAGTATTGGCGAATGCAGACCAAAAGTAATCTGGCCTGCGACTGCTCCTGTGGTGGGTGACATAAAACAGGCAGACTTGGTCTTTCCCGACAACTACGAGCCAGGAAGTCCATGAGAATGACTTTAGTCAAATGGAACTTCCCAACCATCCTTTTTTCTTTATTCTTTCGTTTCGTCTTGAATTATCCTTATAACCGATGTTTGCCGTAGAGTATAGCTAAAAACGCGGTTGAATCACAAATGATTGATGCCACAATTCTGCTTTGGGGCGTTGCTATCGGTTCCATCTACGTTTTGTTAGCCACTGGATTGAATCTAATTTTTGGTGTAATGAAACTGGTGAATTTTGCCCACGGCGAACTTTTAATGTTAGGCGCTTATGTGAGTTACTCCATTACTACCGGATTAGGGTTGGATGTCTATCTATCAATTTTTGTGTCCATGGGCGTGATTGCATTAGTTGGATTAGGCGTAGAGCGGTTAGCTTTCCGAAGGGTTTTGGGTGCAGATAAACTCAATGAAATTTTTGTAAGCCTTGGATTGATTCTAATTTTTGACAACGTCGCTGTTTTAATATGGGGCGAAGACTCAAAATTGCTTACAAGTCCCTTCAAAGGAATGGGATTGCACTTTGGTGATGTGTTCCTCCGTTATGACTTGCTAATTGCTTTTGCCGTTGTTGTAGCCATACTTGTCGGGTTATTATTCCTAATTAACAAAACCAAAGTAGGCATGGCTATGCGGGCAACCAGCCAAAAAAGCCAAGCCTCAATGCTCATGGGAATTAACATTGAGCACATTTACATCTTCACCTTTATGTTAGGTGCTGTCTTAGCTGGCGCTGCAGGTACACTGTTTGGCATAATATTTCCCTTCAATCCATACATTGGGGCCCTGCCAACCATCAAAACTTTTGCTATTATAATATTAGGTGGACTGGGAAGTATTAAAGGTGCAATAGTCGGCGGTCTATTATTTGGAATTGCAGAAAATCTTGCATCTGCTACTCTCGGCAGCATCTGGGGAGACGCAGTTGCCTTTGCACTTCTGATAGCTGTTTTAATTCTTAGACCAAAAGGGCTTTTTGGAGAGAAAGGTGACTAATGTTCACAAAAGAAAACCTCCTAAAACTTATAAAAAACACAAAAGGCAGACTCGCTCTACTTGCAATCGCTGTTTCATTGGTTATCCCTCTATTATTAAGCGATAATTATATGCTCCACATCTTAACTCTCATCGTAATCTTCACAATATACGCCTCAAGCTGGAACCTGCTTGCCAGCTCAGGACAAGGTTCCCTTGGACACGCAGCATTCCTCGGAATCGGCGGATTCACCTCTTCACTCCTTGCAATAAATCTGGGTATACCCCCAATAGTCGGAATTTTCTTGGCAGCCACCTTATCCGCAGCAATTGGTTTCTTGATCGGCATAACCTGTGTGAGGCTGAAAGCTTGGTTCCTCGCAATGGTAACCTTCGGCTTTTCGATTATTGCCTCAACTTTATTCAGTGAATTCGATGAAGTCACACATGCAATCCTCGGCTTCCGAACCCCACCTCTGCTATTTTCTTCGAGGCTGCCATTTTACTACTTTGCAGTTTTAATTAGCATAGCATGTGTTGCTGTACTGTATTTCATAATGAAGTCAAAAATGGGTTTGGCTTTCAAAGCTATACACCAGAATGAAGCTGAAGCAAGAATGATTGGTTTAAACACCGCCAAATACAAGCTTTATGCCTTCGTGCTCAGCACATTCTTTGCTGGATTATCTGGAGCCATCTACGCTCATTTCCAAAGATACATCCACATTTCGATATTTTCTGCAGACAACTCCTTTATGCCCCTGATGATGTCCGTAATCGGAGGATTAGGCACAATTGAAGGACCTGTCATTGGTTCAGTTATAATGGTTTTTATTGATCATTTCCTGATAAACATAGATCCGTTTCTGAATTCTGCCCTAAGTCCCCTGTTTCCTGCAGTAAGTAATGTTGGTCCCAATATTCGTCTGGTTGGCTTAGGCATATTCCTTGTTATTGTCGTCATTCTTCTGCCAAAGGGAATAACTTCGCTGCTGCGTAAGCTGTATTATTACGTGCGCACTGAAATAATCCAAAGTGAGTAAACTTGAATGGAACAGACTATTTCAGAGAACTCTTGGGAATCAAAGTTCATGAAGTACGAGACGGATACGCAAAAATGTCCTTGGAAGTTACACAGAAGCACACCAACGCTGTAGGTTTTACCCACGGCGGTGTCTTGTTTGCCTTGGCTGACTGTGCTTTTGCTGAAGCAGTAAACTTTGGCAACAAAAAAGCGGTTGCTATCCAAGTCAGCATTAACTATTTGCGCCCAACCGCAGAGGGTGATATTTTGACTGCTGAGGCAGTAACTGTTTCGGATAAAAAGACTTTGGCGTTGTGTAGCGTGATGGTCAAAGCAGGTGGCAAGGATGTGGCAATGTTTTCGGGGTTGGCGTACAAGATTCAGCCTGACAAAAAAGGTTGAAGCTCTTTCTGTGTCATATAAAAAGGCTTAAAATAGTCTGTGTTTTCTGTATGGCTGAGTACGAGGGTGAGGAACATAGGAACGCTTTCAGTTGCAAAATTTGGCGGAAGCCTCCTAAGTCGAGTTGGCGAGAACATCCCATCCATTCTGGAGCATGTAGCTGATCTCAAGAGTCAAAATGATTTTGGTCCAATAGTTGTTTTTTCTGCGCCAAATGGATTCACAGACAAACTAATTGCAATCGGCGAATCGTATACCCTCTCTGAACCGCTTTCCGTAGACTCTATCTTTGGGGTGTATGAGAGCTTAGCCAAGAACTTCGTTAAAGGCGAGTACTTACAGCAGGCTCTTGCCGAACTGTCAGAGTATCGTCGTCAATTGGAAGATACTACCTCTTTGATTAACAAGCGATTTCATGGAACAGTTAAAGCAAAGTTTCTTACTCACGGGGGAGAACTCCCAACCTCTGTGCTCATGAGTTACATCATGAAAAGTAACGGTCTAGATTCCTGTCATGTTGCCAAAGACGAATGGCCTATTATTACTGATGATAACTTCGAAAATTCTACTCCAAACCTTGATTTAAGCAAAAAACGAACCGATGACGTCATAAACTCGCTTGAAGCTGGAAAGGTTGTTGTTTTAGGCGGATTTCTTGGAATAACGAATGACGGCTTAGAGACGATTCTTGGAAGGGGGGGCTCTGACCTTTCAGCAGTTTTTGTTTCGTGCTTACTAAAGCGGAAATTCCAGGTTGAAACGGTTCTATTCAAGGAATTGCCAATTCAGAGTGCTGACCCAAACATGGTTAAAGGTCAGGTAACTGAGCAGCTTACTTCTTTGACGTATAATGAGGCTCATAAAGCGTCTAAGATGGGAATGAAGATTGTTCAGGGTGACGCAATTTCGATGGCAAAGCAGTTTGGGCAGCAGATTAAAGTCATGTCCATGGTTAAGCCTGAAGAATTTACGATGATTCATCCTGAAAGCGACGATAACCAAACAGTGAAGTGTGTTACTGGAAAAAAGGGCTGCGCGATTCTTTCGATGGATGACACGTTTAGCCGCTCTTTTGAGGATGCATTAAGGATCTGGGAAAACTGTAACGATTTTTTGGACTTGGGTACTGAAACCCTTGAAACAGGAAAGAGAATCCGTGACTTTCTGTTTTTGGATTCAGAGTTTTTGAGAAAAAATGAGGAACGCCTTAAAGGTTTTGATGAGGAGCTGACGATAGAGTATAATGTTGGTGTTGTCACCCTTATCGGAGATGGAATGAAGTACTCATCAGGAGTTGCCTCAATTGCCATCGGAGCAATACCTCACATAAACATTAAAAGAGGAATTTTTGCACCTCACACCTCCCAAATTATCCTGTTGGTTGACGAAAATCAGGTTGCAGCAACCGTTGCAGCAATTCACGCCAAGAGACCCGAAATGAACAAAACCCCTTAACCCTCCACAATTTTTGTAGGTTATAACAGCTTCTGGAAAAAATCTAATGTACAAGTAGGCTTCTATGAACTGAATGTGGTTACATGACTACATTGAATCCACAACAGATTGCCGAATACTTCAGTCGCAGCTACACGACTGCCGATGGATTATGGTTCATGAAAGTGGAAGAAAAATACGGCTTTGACGCCGCCCTAGAAGTGGACGCTGAAGTCTGGAAAGTATTGCCGAAGATTCAAGCCAGACTAATCAAAAAGTTTTTGAACCTCAAAGAGGGACCAGACGCTCTTCTTGAGAGTCTAAAGGCAAAGCTTAAGCTGGAAGGCTTCAAGTTCACTACAGAAAAGACAGCAAAGGGTTTTCAAATCTCAGTAATGGATTGTCCATGGCACAATTTGATGATTAAAAGTGGGAGAGAGGATCTAGCTGAAAAGGTTGGAAAAAAGATTTGCAGCACCGAATATAGGGTCTGGGTTTCTGAATTTGCTAAAGATATGAATTTTATGCTCAAGTCCCAGAAATGCGGCAAAGCAGACTGTTGCATACTGGAGTTTATTGGTTAAACCCCTAATTATTTGAACTGTCAGTCTATTTGGTCATTCCACATGTAGATGTTTGAGTATTCTTCTTCGAAACTGAAGCGGGGGTCATCGTAGATTATGTCTAGCTTCAGTCCATACTTTGCGATGAGGGTGTTCATGTTCTCCCAAATCAAAGTAGATTTGTTGTCTGGACCCCATTCTGGGAACCATATGTTGTCGTCTGGTCGTAGCATGCCCCAGCCGTAATCTTTGGGAAGAACAAAGGCTGCTTCTGCCTCCACCTTCTCAAGAGAATTTTGGGGCGAATGCGTCATGTTCCAGAATGTTTCCATGGCGTCAAAGTGTTCATCCTCTAGTATCCCGTAGGGGTTGTCTTGAGGGTATGTGGGGTAATTGAATACAATCAGGTACTTGGCTCCTGCTTGGTAGGCTGTTTTCAGGTCTTCTAGAAGCTGTGTTCCATCCTCCAAGTAAGGCGGCTGCTGAAACGTCCATGTGATTATGGCTCCCCATTCTTTATTTTGCACGTTGGCAGCTCCCCTGCCAAGCCCTACATGCTGGGGTATACTATGGTTCCAGCCAAACTCAACAAACACGGTATCATATCCAGCCAAATAATCAAACCAGTACAATGCAAAATCAGAAGTAAAAGC
>JAFGGM010000043.1 GCA_016930555.1 Candidatus Bathyarchaeum sp. | reverse complement strand
TTTCGATATCCTGTCCAATCATCCCAGACTTCAAAGCCTGTGCCAGTCACACTCACCAAAGAACAATTATTAGAAAATACTGAAGGATCAACTACTAATTTTGCAAGCACCGTGTATGTTGCATCAGCGATTTCCGAGCCAGGTAGACCAGCGATAGGTCGTACTTCAACTAAAGATCCACCGCCAAATGAATTTGGCACAGTAACTACCTGAACCCAAGTTGAACTTGGGCAAGTAAAGTTAGCCAATAGAGTGTAGTATGGAGAGTTATCATCGTTCTCGAAGTATATAGTTAAATAGTCGCCAACATGGTCAAGGAAGTTAACTCCAGTAACTGAAAAGTCATCACCGACATATCCAGTATTAGGAGTTAGGGTAATATATGGAACCATTAATACATGGACCGTAATGTTGTACCAGACATCATTATTGTCATTTACTGCTAGGACGTAGTTGCCTGTTGTTAATGCTGGAACTGTGATAGCTGTCAAAGCACCGCCAGTGCCGTTAAGAGCCACTCCACTTGCGACCATACTTCCTCCCAAGTATATTGAGGCAGTTCCATAGGCTGGGAAGTATAATAGATCCACGTCATAGGCGTCACCAGTTTCTAGTGTCACAGAGATTGAAAAATCACCGCCATCACCACGGAAAGTATCTTCAAGATAGAGTTCTCTCCAGTATTGGTTGAAATCCCAAGTAGCCAAATCGGTTGCTGTATCGTTTTCCCAGACTGTTATGTTAACTGGAGTAAATACTGATGGTGCTGTTAGATCAGGAACTTTGTTTCCAAGATCTTCTATGTTGAATGCGTTTTCGAATCCAGTCCAAAGCCAACCACCTTCATCGTGTGATTCAGGTGTGAGTAGAGCAAGAACTGTATCACCATCTTCAGTGACGTTATATTCTGCGGTTGCAGGAAGAGCATATCCGCTGACAGTCACTTCAGTCTCTGGAGCTGACATCAAGGGTACTGCATTGAATCCTGGCAGAAAATGTACTCGGTTTTGTGAAACACCAATCTCTGAACCTGCAATGACATCTGCAGGAGAAACGTCAGCAATCTTTATCCAGTAGTCAACATCTTCGCCTTGAACTTTGAGTGGGATTGTGCCGTTAATCCAATTATTTTGGAGGGTAAATATGTAAGATCTTTGTTCTCCAGCAAATGGTGAATCGACAGATGTAAGATCACATAGAGCGGCAATTTGAGTGTATGTGAATGTATATGGATGAGGGGTAACTGTGTCAACCAAGTCTGCTAGGTAGAACGGGCCAGCATAAGGTCTGTCACCCAAAGCAGTGTTGATTTCAGAGCCACCAGATGTAGACAACCAAAGCCAAATCTGTGCTCCAGTTATTGTCATCCCTGTTGTATCTATGTTAGCCGTGGTTCCTGCTACAAGTTCTATTGGAGCTGCAGTAGCGCCAGTACTATCGTAGATAGTAGGTCTGCTGGTTATTGTTGCTGAAGCAAATGGAATTGCAGCTGCGATTGTTGATATTGTAAGTAGCGCGATTATTAATATTCCTAGTTTTTTTGAAATTTTATTTTGCATTTTTCTTTCCTCATTTTAACGTATCTTCAGTCATACGATATCTAATATATACTTTGTGTCCACAGCTAAAATTTATAAAAAAGAAATGTGCACAAAACATACATTGATTAGCACCTATGTGCACAAATTGAATTCTAATAGAATTAAGCCCTTCATGAACTCACTTTTTACAATTTTGTAATACATCCCTTCTAATGCGCCTTCAATAAATTTAAGAAGCAGTTCGGTTCCCTCCTTCGTAAGAGCTGCTGAAGTACATCTAAATTTAATCACACCATCAGCACGCTTGACATCAACCTCATTAAGGTCCCATCGTGCAGCCTGTAGAAGATCAGCTAAGGCCTGAATTGGATTTGCAAATTTTTCTGCAATATACTTTCCGTACCATTTGCCGCTATTAGACCAAACTTCTAACAGCTTTTCTTTATCTGATGAATAAACTTTGCTTGTCAAAAAGTCATATACAATCAAGGGGGTGAAAACTGCACCAGAAGCTTTTTGCGATTGCAGAACTTCAAAGTAACGAACCATTCCCTTAAGGTCCTGACCTGCCTCAAAGACCTTTACTGCTTGCTCCAGAGCTTCTTCAATGTACTTGTTAAGGGGTTTTCCCTCTTTGCTTGAGGCTTTCATAAGCCCATTCAAGAGTGCCTCAGGAACAGGAATAAGCCGTTTACCCTTTGTTCGACTATTAGACATTAGCTCTTCTTCCTATGTGCTCTCAATCTGATAGTCCCTCTTGAAACATCATTGTTGAACCCTGTAAAGCCAAAGGTCTCTAACGAACTCACAAGGAATGCAGCAAACATAAAAGTGTATGCTTCAGAAAACCTTGGACTAATAATTCGAATAGAAATATTACCGTTAACTTCTTCAAATTCAAACTCAGATGCACTCCAAGTGAAAGCTTCTAAATCACGTTTAAAAACTGAAAAGGGATCTTTGGTCCCGCTTGAGAGATAACTTTTAGCCAACCATTGTCCAGCCTCACTCCAACTTTTCAATGAACTGCGTTTTGCCTTATTATACGCAATGTCAGCCATCTCGTACCACAAGTTTTCTAAGCCAAGGATGAAACTTGCCTCCTTCGCAGCCTTTAGTAACCTACGTTCATCAAGAAGAATTCTCAAACTGACCCCCATCTCCTCTGCTTCAAAGGCAAGCATAAGAAGTTCGTTGACAAAACCGTATAAAGTGTAGCCCTTCTGTTTAGATAGCTCACTAGCCCGTTCAATAAGATCTTGACGAGCTGCAAAGGTCTTTCGTCTAGCTTTACGGTTTTTTTCCACTCTTTCACCATTCTGTGTAATAGGTTAGGTTGCGCATAAACTGTTTTGAAATGTATATCTGGTATATTCGAAAAGTCACATAATAAAATTGCCCTAATATAGTGCATTTATCTAAAACCAAACATACACAAAGTATAGTCACACAAAAGGCGAAATTATAGGAAAAACGCTGTTAACTCCTGATGTCAGTCGTTTTTTGCCTAACACTTGAAGCTAACACTTCTACCAATTTTTGAGGGTCAAAACATGCTCGAATGTTTTTCCCAGAAAGCCATTATGTTATCTCCACACTCCGCATGGTTCTTCACTGGCCTCATCTCTTTCTGGTAGTAGCTTGGAAGCAGCTGCCTGATGCTCGGGCGTAAAACTCTTTCATCCAGCATCACTATGCATCCTTTGTCTTCAGCTGACCGGTGTACACGTCCACAAGCCTGAACCAGACGAAATATGGCTGGCGTCAAGTAGGCATAGTCTCGTCCTTTTCCTGGGAACTGAGAGTCAAAGTAGTCTATTAGCGCCTTCTGATATACGTTCCATGTTGCATAGGGCAGTCCCACAGTTGCTACGCAGGTTAGCAGGTTGTTGGGGTAATCCATTCCTTCACTGAATTTTCCGCCCATGACCCCGAATAGTGCGTTGCTGTTTGAGCGACTTAGTTTTTGCATCACGTCTTGTTGTCTGGTTTTGCGTTCCTCGATAATCATTGTTCGGTCAAGGTCTGTGTGCGCAAGAATGGTGTTCATCAGATGATAACTAGTGAAAAATACGGCTATGTTACCCCTGTTTGCCAAAGAAATGGCTTCGATGTGTTTTGCCCATTTCTTGAGCATCTGTTCAGTTCTCTGCTCATATCTGGAGGAGACATCGCTGGCGGCCAGTATCATCCGGTTTTCTGGTGGGAACGGAGAATCAAATTCTTTGAGGCGAACATTTTCTTTGCTACGGAGTATCAAGTCTCTGTAGACTTTTGGGGGAGAAAGGAAACCGCTCATAACGATGCTACCTTTAGCTTGCCGCAACACAGGGTCAGTTATTTCTCTGCCGTCTAGGCTTTTGACTTCCATGTAGATCCTCTCTCCCCAATCCTTCTGGATTAAGTGAACATATTTGTCGCCAATTCTCTGGAAAAAGTTCTCAACGAAATCGCCTACTCTGTGGGTGTAGCTAAAGATTCTGTCAGACCCAACTTCTTGTCGTTTCTCTTTTACGTGTTCTCCGTATTCATGGAAGATTTCGGCAGCTTTTTCGTTGGATGTTCCGCTCCACTTGAGGAAACGGTCGGCAATGTCTTGGGGGTCAAGTATTCGAAGGTTCGATTTTCCTAAGCCCTTCTTAATGTAGCGGAACACATTGTTGTCTAGCACGTTAAGGTAATCTCTAACTTGGTCCAAGTTTTGGTGTTCAAATTTCTCTGTTTCTTTAAGGGCGTTTTCGATGGTGGCTTGTGTCATCCTGTCTGAGAGGAGTTCACGGGCAAAGTTGGGGATGTTGTGGGCTTCGTCGACGATCAGGTAAACCTCTGATGGGTCCACGCCCCAACTTTGGAGCAAAGCTTGTCTTATTGGCGGATTGAAGGTGTAATTGTAGGTTCCCAAGAAAATGTCTACTTTGCTGAGAACACGTTTTAGTGCCTCGTACGCGCAGAAACCACGTTTAGCCATATGATATGCAGCTTCTTTTGGGTCAAGAATTTTTTTGGCGCAGTCCAAAGCAAGCTGTTCTGCTTCCCGTTTCTTTCTCTGATTATTCCAGTAGTATTTGCACATTGGTTTAGTGTTGGATTCGCAGTTTTTCTTGAGTCGTCTGCATTCTTCAAGAAAGTCGTAGTATGAACCTCCGCTTCTCATCCGCAGCGGGCACATGTCCTGTTTGCTAAAGAAAGAGACAGTCAAGGGATTCTGTCTTAAGCCCTTCAGCTCTTTAAGGAAAATGTGAAGTTGGCTCCTTGTTCTGAAGCTGATCAGCAGTTTGTTTTCTCCGAGGCGAGGTAGGACACTGAGGAGTGAGGCTAACGATTTCCCTATACCGCATGGAGCGCTGCCAACAAAGACTTTGTTATGTTCTAGGGCTTCAGCTGCTTCTTCAATAAATTTTACCTGTCCTTTGCGTACCTCGTAGCCTTTGGGTAGCCACTTATCCCTTGAAGCATCGGTTTCTGGCTCTGGTTTAGTAACGGTTATGGCGCGGCTGGGGGAGCGGCTTCGGTGTACGATTCTGGCGCTTAGGAATGTTCCGCAGTCAGGACAGAAGTGGCTCTGCTTGAATTGTTCAAGGGAATATTTTTTTCTGCATTTTCGACAAACGTAGATTCTAGTCAATTTTCTCGCATATCATACAAAGGATGCATAGAGATATTCTTTGTTGACAGTTTTAGTTCAAGTAAGCTGTTGGTTCCGTAACCGATAAGAGGTGGGAGCATGTTTATGGTTGGTAAGGTAGGGGAACGAGATTATGAGTTACTGTGGAAAGTGTGGCTCAAAGCTAGTTGATGATGCCCTTTTCTGTTCTTTTTGTGGGGCAGCAGTTGGAAAGACAAAAACTGAAGAGTTTTCTGTTTTAGCTGATGACCTAATCGAACGAGTTAAGGAGCTGCTTCATGAAGGCAACGTTACCCGAATAATCGTGAAAGATGAGAAAGGAAAGGTTTTGTTTGAGATACCTGCCACTGTCGGAGTTATTGGCGTTGTTCTTGCTCCATGGCTCGCAGCATTAGGCGCAATAGCTGCGATAGCCACAAACTGCAAAATTGTAGTTATAAGACGTGAATAAAAAACAAATGATCAATATCTCTTATTTTTTCTCACAGATCATCTTTTATATCAACTTGGGGTATAATTAATTTGGGGTTTTTATTTGTGTCCGAAAATTTTGGTAATTTATGATTCTAATACCGGGAATACTGAAAAGCTTGCTAAAGCTGTGGCAAATGGCGCCAAGCTAGTTTGTGACGTTTCTGTTGAAGTTAAGCGAACTGAAGAAGTTGATCTCCAAAAAGTTGGAGAAGCAGACGGCTATGCTATAGGATCTCCCTCTCATTTTAGCATAATGTCAGGAAAAATCCTAACTCTTCTAACAAAACTGTATTCATTAAGAAACAAAATGTCTGGCAAACCCATGGCAGTTTTCACTACAGGAACAGGTGCCCAAGTAATCGCTTTAGAAAACATCGACAGAATTCTAGGGGTTTTTAATCCAATGTTTATCAAACCTGGAATAGTCATTGAAACAGTTCCTGAAAGGGCAAATCCATGGGAAATTGATGAAAAACAGGCAATGAACTTAGGAAGAAAACTTGCAGAAGCAACAATAAAAGACAGACGATCTGCAAAAATTTGCAAACAATAGGGAAGATGAATAAACTCAAAGATTAGAATTTAACTCAAACCACAATTTCTTTTCTCTTCTTTATCCAAATATTCTGGAGTGGAAAAGATGAGTCGTAAAGCAAGAATGTTTAACAAAAAAGCGTCTGATCCAAAAAATAGACCTGATTTAGTTTTGAATCATTTGGAGTTGCAAGCAGGAAATATTGTTGCTGACATTGGATCTGGAGGCGGATATTTTTCTCTAAGATTTGCAGAAGCTTTAGGAAAAGATGGGGTGGTTTTTGCTGTTGACACTAATCCAGGATTTTTAGAGTTCATCAAAGAAAATGCACGGGAGAAAGGATTGGATAATGTGAAGACTGTTCTTACATCCGAAGATAGTTTGAGTTTGCCCGAAAATGTTGATTTGGTGTTTATGAGAAATGTTTGCCATCACATCCCAAACCGAACAGCATATTTTGGTGAATTAAAAAATTTTTTGAAAGAAGGTGGACACATTGCAATTCTTGAATACAGGAAAGCTAACCATTTTACTTTTCACGGATTGTTTGGACATTACATCCCAAAAGAAGAAATCCTAACGGAAATGACTCAAGCCGGATTTCAACTCGAAAAAGATTTGGATTTTCTTCCAGAACAATCTTTCACAATTTTTTCCATAAAATTACCCAAAAAAAGACCTGACTACACGCGCTCCCACATTTGAAAATCGAGCATCGTAGGTGGCTGAGCACCCAGACCCAACAAGTATTTAGGAGGAAAAAATGAATAAAAACCTCCTGAACCCTTCCCTTCTTTTTGTCAGAGCAACTCAGCGTGTATTATCATTGTTGATGAAAGGAAAAGGTTTTTTGTCAAGAAACATTGACCGAAGTAATCTTTTGTTGGTCAAGAAAGTTTGACCAATAGGGTATTGTGTGGTGTGGTGGCGGTTTTAGGCGGTAAAGGAGAAAAAAAGAACAGTTGTTTTCTTTCAAGTTTCAACTAAACTACATGCATAAGGTCTGAAAAAAGAAAGTGTTTTTACTGATTGCTGAACCATTAAAGGCAGTTGATAGGCTGTGTCTTGCTACCGTTGCCTCACAAGTTTTTGCCTTTATCCAGATCAGTTCAAGAAAATATACCATAAGGTAGTTAAAATGCACAAAAAAGCAACTACTATTTTGATGTTTGTGCTTCTTGCATCAGTCTTTACGCTCACTATACTGCCCATTGGCGCTTCTGAAAACCAAACAGAAACAGGAGACTGGCCCATGTTTCACCATAACTCAGCAAACACAGGCACCACGGAGACTATAGTACCAACGACAAATCAGACACTGTGGAAGTTTAATACAGGTGGACCAGTGGACTCTCCTGTTGTCTCTGATGGCCTAGTCTATTTTGGTTCGTTGGACGACAAAGTTTACGCTCTGAACGCATCCACAGGCACATTCATTTGGAGTTACCAGACAGGCGCCAACGTACTATCCCCTGCTGCAGTTGCAGAGGGCATGGTTTTTGTGGGTTCAGAGGACTTCAACGTCTACGCCCTCAATGCTTCCACTGGTGCATATATTTGGAGTTACAAGACGGGACATTTTGTGGACTCAGCAATCGCCTACTCTGAGGGAGTAGTTTATGTGGCATCAGAGGACAGCAAAGTTTATGGCCTGAACGCCACAACAGGAGACCTTATTTGGAGTTATGCGACTGGCGACCAGATAATGTTATCTTCGCCTACTCTTGGCTACGGAATGGTTTACATTGGTTCTCAGGACAACAAAATTCATGCCATAAATGCGTCAACAGGAGATCATGTGTGGAGTTATATGACAGGCGATGACATTGTTTCTACAGCCGCAGTTGGAGATGGCAAAGTCTACATTGGGTCAAACGACAACCGCCTATACGCCTTCAATGCAGTCACAGGCGACCAAATATGGAACTACATAACAGATGGACCAATATTTTCTGGACCTGCAGCAGACCAAGGCACTATTTATGTGGGCTCAGTTGACGGACGAGTCTATGCCCTAACCGATTCGGGAACAGTCAAATGGAAGTACACAACAGGAGGCGCTGTTGCTTCTTCCCCAGCAGTCGCTGACGACATTGTGTATGTAGGCTCCTATGACCAGAACATTTACGCCCTGAACGCAACAAACGGCGAGTATATTTGGAGCTACATGACAGAAGAGATGGTGATTTCATTGCCCACAGTTACCGGCGGCATAGTGTATGTGGGAGGATGGGATGGACGACTTTACGCATTAGATGCCGCTACTGGCACCTTCAAGTGGGAGTACATAACAGGGGGTGTAGTGGATTCCTCTCCCGCAGTGGCAGACGGAAGGGTTTACGTGGGCTCTTTTGACGGAAACGTTTACGCCTTAAGTGCCACCACTGGATCAGTTCCCTTCGACGAATTCTCCAGCAACGTTATATGGAATTACAAAACAGGCGACATGATAATGTTGTCCACGCCAGCCGTGGCAGACGACATAGTTTATGTAGGCTCCTACGACTACAATGTTTATGCCCTGAACGCATCCACAGGCACTAAAGTATGGAATTATACAACTGGCTTTGCAGTGGTTTCTTCACCAACGGTTGTTGATGGCGTAGTTTATGTCTGCTCAGAAGATTACAAAGTTTATGCATTGAATGCTGCAACGGGTACATTGATTTGGGATTACAAGACAGGGGACCAGATTCATGTGTCTTCTCCAGCTATTGCCGACGGCATTGTCTATGTAGGTTCCAACGACAAGAACGTGTACGCCCTTAACGCTTCTGACGGCAATCTAGTTTGGAAATACCCAACTGGACATGTTGTGATTTCTTCTCCCGCTGTAGCCCACGGAATAGTTTACATCGGTTCATATGACGGAAACGTTTACGCCTTGAATGCATCCACAGGTGCTCGAATATGGAACTACACAACAGGAGGCGCCGTTGCTTCTTCCCCAGCAGTCGCCGAAGGCACAGTTTATGTGGGCTCAAACGACAACAACATCTACGCCTTAGACGCTACGATAGGCACTGTTATGTGGAATTTCACAACAGGCAGCGACGTGGCTTCTTCTCCAGCAGTGGCTGGTGGAATAGTTTTTGTGGGCTCTCACGATAATAAACTGTATGCCCTAGATGCTACTTCAGGGGCATATTTATGGAGCTACACGACCCTTGACAAGGTGGTTTCGTCTCCTGCAGTCTCGGATGGGGCAGTTTTCTTTGGCTCATATGACCATTTAGTCTATGCTGTCGGCATTTATTCACAAAGTTATGAGGTATCTTTTACTGCGGAAGGTCTGCCTCAAGGAACAGTCTGGACAGTAACATTCAATGGTCAAACCCGTAACTCAACACAAGAAACCATATTGTATAATGCAGCAAACGGCGTCTACTCTTTCCAAATTACTTCCCCAGACAGTTATGGTGCTTCTCCAGCTTCCGGAACGGTAACTGTTAACAGCTCAAAGGTAAACCAGCAAATATCCTTCACGCCAGCAACTCAAGAAGTTCCATGGCCTGCGGTTATATTGTTAGCTACTGGAGCTACACTGCTGACGATAGCTCTCGCATCATTTCTGCGTTATAGAAGAAAACAGTGAACCATCTGCGCGCAACTTTTCTTGTTCGGTCACCTGAGGTAAGCATGTCTGGTGGAGGACAAACCATGTCCAAGAAGTTTACCAGAAGAAAGGTTGACGTGAAAATGCTCAGGTAGACCCTCTAAAGCAGCAAGGGCATATTTCTTTCAAAGGTCATTTCCAACAGTTTTTCTATTTCCAGATTTTTTCCAAGAGTCGTTGAGCATTCTAGCTCAAAATTTTACTACGCTGGGTTTTTCGCCCACAGTTAAAACCTAGCTGAAGACTCTTCAATGAAGATGGAATACAGCAAATCTTTAAAAATCATAATTAATGACATGCTACTGAATTAGTACCTTTTCATAATCCTCAACTTGATCGGCGGCGTCGCAGGCCTAGTCGCTGTCATGTTAACAATCAAAAGACGAAAATAGGAAAAAAGTTACTCACAAGCTGTATAATAGAAAAAAATCAACCTAAAATGGTTGATAGATGGAAGGGGTGGAGCACACGCATAAAAAGGCGAAGTTGGCGTGTGGGTGGGAACGCTAATTTTCAACCTTGATTAAAGTTGCGTGTGCTCGCTTCTGGTTCTGACCCTGAAGGATAAAACGTTTCTGGATTTTGCGTACACATTGAATAGAAGAGCAAGAACTAGGGTGGCACAGTTTGGGTTACAGAAGAGTTAAATGTTGTCCAGAATAGACCTTGACAAGAGACTATCACGTTTGTGACATTTGGTTGCTTCAGCAGCATTTGATGAAGGAGAATAAGATGAAAAAGCAACATCTATCAAAAAGGGATGTTGAGCATATTGCTTGGCTTGCCCACATAGAGCTTTCTGAGGAAGAGAAAGACCTCTTCACTGAGCAGTTTAACGAGATTCTTGAGTACTTTAAAAAGATTGACCAATTGGACACTGAAGGCGTTGAACCCACGTATCATGTTTTGAACCTTGAGAATGTGTCGCGAAAAGACAAGACGACGCCTTCGCTGCCAGTAGAAGAAGCTCTAAAAAACGCTCCAAAGAAGGATAAAACCTTCATCAAGGCACCCAGAATAGTTTAGGAGGCAAACAAGACGAAGCTACAAGAGTTAACAGCCCATGAAACCATCCAGAAAATACAAGGCAACGAAGTCACAGCCCAAGAATGCATCCAAGCCATATTTGAAAATATCCATAAACATGAACCAAGGATCAATGCCTACGTCACCCTCGTTGAGCAGGAAGCCCTCAAAAAAGCAAAACAAATCGACCGAAAAATCGCAAAAGGAAAACCGGTAGGCAAACTGGCAGGAGTTGCCATCGCAGTCAAAGATGCTATCTGCACCGAAGGAATAGCCACAACCTGTTCTTCGTTGATGCT